>JAGSPQ010000260.1 GCA_018262385.1 Myxococcaceae bacterium
CAGGTGCTCGCCCGCGGGCGCGCGCGGTGGCCGCTGCTGGCGCTGGGCGTGCTGGGGGTGGCCGCCGGCCTGCGCGAGAGCATCGGGGGCACGGTCGGCTTTCAGGCCGGGCGGGGGGCCGCTCTGCTGGTGGTGGCGGCGCTGGCGGTGCCGATCTTCCGGCTGATCGCCCGCCGGCCGGCGCTCAAACCGCCGGCGGCGATCGCCCTGGGGTGCGCCTCATTGGCGGCGGTGGGCTTTTCTCTCGTACAAACCGTTCGCACTTTCTGATTACCTCCCCCGTCCATGGCCCGCGAGTCCTACAACGATCTGATCATGCAGCTGGGCGACCTGGCGCGAGAGCGTCTGGCCAACAAGCAGAACCCGCCGCGCACGATGGCGCAGGTCTTCGCCGCCGAGGACGACGTGCTGGCGATCCGCGACGAGAAGACCGCGCTCGAGACCCAGCTCAACGAGACCGACGGCCACTTCCAGGACTTCCTCGACCAGCAGGAAGCCGAGCGCACCGAGCAGCAGCAGATCGTCAAGAAGTGGAAGAAGGCGGTCGAGGGCATCGAGATCCGCAGCCGCGAGCTGCGCAAGACGATCGCCACCGCCAAGGCGACGATGCGCTACGAGAAGGTGAGCCTCAAGCGCGCCGAGGCCAAGCACGCCGACATGGAGCAGGCCGAGGCGCACGAGATCAAGAAGATCGCGCTCTCGAAGGACAACCTGAAGAAGATCCGGCTGCAGCTGATGCGCAAGCTGCGGAACATCGAGGATCAGGAAGCCGAGTTCCTGATGATCCTCACCCCCAAGCCCGGCCAGCCCGGCGCCCAGGGGATCCTCGCCCACAAGCGGCTGCTGGAGATGGAAGACGAGGCGGACGACCGCAAGGCCGACCACGAAGAGAAGATGAAGGCGCTCGACACCGAGATCGGCGCCCGGGAAGAGGAAGAGAAGGACGCCGAGGCCGGCCTCGACGAGGCGATCTTCGCCCTCGGAGAGGAGTGCTACAGCGAGCGGATCCCCGACCCCGCGCTCTCCGCCCTCTACCCCCGGATTGATAAAGCCAAGTAGGGCGGTCGGGGTAAGGCGCAAAACCTGCGTGCCAACATCAGTGGCCCCGGCTTGACGCCCGCTTTA
Source organism: Myxococcaceae bacterium (assembly GCA_018262385.1). Taxonomy (GTDB): domain Bacteria; phylum Myxococcota; class Myxococcia; order Myxococcales; family Myxococcaceae; genus JAGSPQ01. The sequence goes on from JAGSPQ010000260.1 coordinate 1,126, forward strand.
TCCCACGCCTAGGTTCCGCGCCCTTCGCTCGCCATTGTGGCGGTTGAGGTGCTTTTCGAGCGTTTTGCCCCCGCTCGAACCGGCAGACGTGTGATCGGGGTGCAGTACGTTGAAGCAAGGAAATCTCTCACCTATGCAGCAGAACTTGAACCAGCCGACCGGGATGGAAGCAGACGAAGATTTCGCATCGATGTTCGAGGCGTCGCTCAAAGAGCGTGGCGCCGATGGTCTCCTGAAGGAAGGTGAGATCGTCAAAGGAACCATCGTTCAGGTGACCAAGGAGCACGCGGTCATCGACATTGGGTACAAATCCGAAGGTCAGATTCCGATCTCCGAGTTCACCAACGCCAAGGGCGAAGTGACGGTGAAGGCGGGCGACGTCGTCGAGGTCCTCCTCGAGAGCCGTGAGAACGATACCGGCATGGTCGTCCTCTCGAAAGAGAAGGCCGACAAGATGCGGATCTGGGACGAGATCAGCGCCGCTTGCGAGCGGGACGAGATCGTCAAGGGCATCATCGTGGGCCGGGTGAAGGGCGGTCTGCAGGTGGACATCGGGGTGAAGGCGTTCCTCCCCGGCAGCCAGGTGGACATTCGCCCGGTTCGAAACCTCGACCAGTACCTGGCCAAGGAGTTCGAGTTCAAGGTCATCAAGTTCAACAAGAAGCGCGGCAACATCGTGCTCTCTCGTCGCGTCCTGCTCGAGAAGCAGCGCGAAGAGCAGAAGAAAGAGACGCTCAAGAACCTCAAAGAAGGGGCGGTGATGAAGGGCCAGGTGAAGAACCTGACCGACTACGGCGCCTTCATCGACCTGGGCGGCATCGACGGTCTGCTCCACATCACCGACATGTCCTGGGGCCGCATCGGCCACCCGAGCGAGATGTTCAATGTCGGCGACGAAGTGCGGGTGGTGGTCCTGAAGTTCGACCCCACCGCCGAGCGCGTCTCGCTGGGCCTCAAGCAGATCCAGGAAGACCCGTGGCACCGCGCGGACGAGAAGTACCCGGTCGGCACCCGCGTCAAGGGCAAGGTGGTCAGCCTCACCGACTACGGCGCGTTCATCGAGATCGAGCAGGGCGTCGAAGGCCTGGTGCACGTCTCCGAGATGTCGTGGACCAAGCGGGTCAAGCACCCGTCGAAGATGCTGGAGCAGGGGAAGGAGGTCGAGGCGGTGGTGCTCGACATCGACCCGAAGGCGAAGCGGATCGCGCTCGGCATGAAGCAGATCGAGCAGAACCCGTGGACGCTGCTCGAGGACAAGTACCCGATCGGCTCGGTGATCAAGGGCCAGGTTCGCAACGTCACCGACTTCGGCGTGTTCGTCGGCGTCGAAGAGGGCGTGGACGGTCTGGTGCACGTCTCCGACATCTCGTGGACCCAGCGGATCAAGCACCCGGGCGAGCTCTATAAGAAGGGCGACGAGGTCGAGGCAGTGGTGCTCAACATCGACGTCGAGAACGAGCGCTTCTCGCTCGGCATCAAGCAGCTGACCCCCGATCCGTGGGACACGCTGCCTGAGCGCACCCCGGTGGGCAGCCGGGTGAAGGGCAAGATCACCAAGGTCACCGACTTCGGCGCCTTCGTCGAGATCGAGCCGGGCATCGAAGGGCTGGTGCACGTCTCCGAGATCAAGGACGAGCGGGTCGAGAACCCCCGCGACGTGCTGACCGAGGGCCAGGAAGTCGACGTGAAGATCATCGACATCAACAGCCAGGACCGGAAAATCGCCTTGTCGATCAAGGCGCTGGCGAACGAGGGCTCGGACGACTACCGCGAGTACCTGAAGAAGCAGGCGGAAGGCTCGCGCGCTCGCCTCGGCGACGTGATGGCCAGCAAGCTGAAGAAGTAGGTTTTCTCAGCCCGTTGAAGAAATCGACGCCGGCTGCCCTTCGAGGGTGGCCGGCGTTTTTCTTGGGCCATCCAAGGTTGGATTGAGGGTTGGGGCCCGGGCGTTAAAGAACTCCGTGGACGCTCCGTTGCTCGTCGAGATCTCGATCATCCTGATGTTGGTGCTCCTGAACGGAGTCCTGGCGGGCGGCGAGATCGCGATCGTCTCGATGCGCAGGACCCGGCTGAAGGAGCTGGTCGCCGGCGGCAGCGGCGCGGCCCGGGCGGTCACCCGGCTGCGCGACAACCCCGAGCAGTTTCTCGCCACCGTCCAGGTGGGAATCACGATCATCGGCGCCACCGCCGGCGCCTTCGGTGGCGCGACCTTTGCCCAGGATCTCGAGCCGCTGGTGGCCCGGATCGGACCGCTGGCCCCGTACGCGCGGCAGCTGTCGCTGGTGGCGGTGGTGTCACTGGTCTCCTACCTCTCGGTGGTGCTGGGCGAGCTGATTCCCAAGTCGGTCGCGCTGCGGATCCCCGAGCGCTACTCGCTGCTGGTGGCCCGGCCCCTGCTGTGGCTGTCGATCGTGGGTCGGCCGGTGGTCTGGTTCCTCACCGTCAGCTCGAACGTCGTGCTCAAGCCGTTCAAGGATCAGACCAACTTCCTCGAGGCGCGGCTGTCGCCGGACGAGCTGCACCAGCTGGTCGACGAGGCCTCGAAGAGCGGGGCGCTCGATCCCCAGGCGGGCGAGATCGCCTCGCGCGCGCTCGACTTCGCCGACCTCACCGCCGTCGACGTGATGGTCCCCCGCAGCGAGGTGGTGGCGATCGAGCGGGGGGCCACTCCCGAGCTGCTGCGCCAGAAGCTGCTGGAGGAAGGCCACACCCGCCTGCCGGTCTACGAGGGCGAGCTCGACAACGTGGTCGGGTACCTGAGCATGAAGGAGGTGCTCGCCCTCGGGTGGGAACGCGACCTGCTGATCATCGAGGACGTGCTGCGCCCGGCCTACTTCGTGCCGCCCACCAAGCGGGCGATCGATCTGCTCAAGGAGATGCGCGAGCGCCGGGTGCCGTTCGCGATCGTGGTCGACGAGCGGGGCGGGATGGCGGGGATCATCACCATCGAGGATCTGCTCGAGGAGCTGGTGGGCGAGATCATGAGCGAGCACGTGCGGGTGGTGGACGAGCTGATTCAGCGCGAGCCCGACGGCTCGGCGCGGATCTTCGGGATGGTGCCGGTGCGCGAGGTGAACCGCACCCTGGGCTTCGAGCTGCCCGAGGAGGCAGGCTGGACCACCATCGCCGGCCTGTGCCTGGCGCTGGCCGGGCGGATCCCGGCGGTGGGCGAGCTGCTGAAGACCGCCAACGGCTACCTGCTCGAGATCCTCGACGCCTCGCCGCGCAGAATAAGGGCCATAAGGATCAGCCGGCTCGCCGGCGCTCAGCCTTGAATTGAAGGCCGTTTGCGGCGAGAAGGCGGGGCGAAAGTTACCTGCCCGAGGAGATCCACCATGGCTCGAGACGTCGTGATTGTTGGTGCTGCGCGTACCCCGATCGGTGCCTTCCAGGGAGCGCTGTCGTCGCTCACCGCTCCGCAGCTGGGGGCGGCGGCGATCAAGGCCGCGCTCGAGCGCAGCGGAGTGGCCCCGGCCGCCGTCGACCAGGTGGTGATGGGCAACGTGCTGCAGGCGGGCGTTGGCCAGGCCCCGGCCCGGCAGGCGGCGATCTTCGCCGGGGTGCCCCACTCGACGCCCTGCATCACGGTGAACAAGGTCTGCGGCTCGGGCCTCCAGGCGGTGGTGCAGGCGGCCCAGGCGATCGCGGTCGGCGACATCGAGGTGGCGGTCGCGGGCGGGATGGAGTCGATGAGCAACGCGCCCTACCTGACCCACGCGATGCGCGGCGGCGCGCGGATGGGCCACGCCGAGCTGAAGGACGAGATGATCCTCGATGGCCTCTGGGATCCGTACGACAACGTCCACATGGGCACCTGCGCCGAGGCGTGCGCGGACTCGATGAAGATCTCCCGCTCGGCCCAGGACGAGTTCGCCGTCGAGTCGACCAAGCGCGCGATCAAGGCCCAGCAGGACGGCGCGTTCAAAGCCGAGATCGCGCCGGTGAGCGTGCCGCAGAAGAAGGGCGACCCGCTGATCGTGTCCGAGGACGAGGGGCCGAAGAACGCCAAGCCGGACAAGATCGCCTCGCTCAAGCCGGCCTTCAAGAAGGACGGCACGGTCACCGCCGCCAACGCCTCGTCGATCAACGACGGCGCCGCGGCCCTGGTGCTGATGAGCGCCGATCGGGCGAAGGCCGAAGGCCGCACCGTGCTGGGCCGGATCGTCGGCCACGCCGCGGCGGCGCGAAAGCCGGTCGAGTTCACGATCGCGCCGGCCGATGCGATCAACAAGCTGCTGACGAAGGCGAAGCTGGCCACCACCGACGTCGACCTGTGGGAGATCAACGAGGCGTTCGCGGTGGTGGCGATCGCGAACAACACCCTGCTGAAGCTCGACCCGGCGAAGGTGAACGTGCGCGGCGGAGCGGTGGTGCTCGGCCACCCGATCGGCGCCTCGGGCGCCCGCATTCTGGTCAGCCTGCTGCACGAGCTGAAGGACCTCGGCAAGAAGCGCGGGGTCGCCTCGCTCTGCATCGGAGGCGGCGAGGGCATCGCGCTGATGGTCGAGCGATGAACAAGGTCTTCGCGTCGGCCGCCGAGGCGATCAAGGACATCAGCGACGGCGCGGTGGTGATGAGCGGCGGGTTCGGCCTGTGCGGCAACCCCGAGAACCTGATCGCCGCGCTGCACCAGAAGGGCGTCAAGGGGCTGACGATCATCTCCAACAACTGCGGGACCACCGAGCTGGGCCTGGGCGTGCTGCTCAAGGCGAAGCAGGTGAAGAAGATGATCAGCAGCTACGTGGGCGAGAACAAGGAGTTCGAGCGCCAGTACCTG
>JAGSPQ010000261.1 GCA_018262385.1 Myxococcaceae bacterium
GGCCCAGTTCCTCGCCGCCCGGCTGCCCTGACCCGCCGCGCCAAACGGCGCGACTCAGCTCTTCGGGGCCGAGCTGTTCTGAGCAGCCACGTCCTGCGGCGAGACGTTGGCGCCGTACTCCTCGGCGTAGGTCTTCGGGTTGCTGGTCCACTCGTAGTCGGCCGGGACCTTGCCGCCGCCGGCGGTGCCGCTGGTCCATTCCCGGGTGTGGTGCTCGATGTCGGCTCCTCCCTGCGGGGGGCGCCACAAGGCGGGCAGTTGCTTGGGGTCGGAAGCGCTCATGGGAATTTTTCTATCCCATTTCGCAGGGCGTGACACCCTTTGCGCAAGCTCATGGCTCCCACTGTCGCAGCGCGGGTGCAGGCGTTCGATTGGCTGCGCGGCCTCGCGGTGCTGTTCATGATCCAGTGCCACGCGATGGTGCTGCTGCTGCCCGACCTGAAAGACCAGCCGCTGTTTCGCACCCTGGTGCGGCTGGACGGGCTGGTGGCGCCGGCGTTCATCTTCTCGGCCGGCTTCTCGCTCGCGCTGGTGCAGGTGCGGGGCGCGGCCTCGGGCGGTCCGCGGTGGCCGCGGGTGCGCAAGACGCTGCGGCGGATCGGCGAGGTGCTGGCGGTCGCGACGTTGGTGAACTGGATGTGGTTCCCGCTCTTGCGCGAGCCGAAGTGGCTGCTGCGGCTCGACATCCTCCACTGCATCGGGCTGTCGCTGTTGCTGGCGCTGCCATTGCTGGTGCTGCTGGCCCCCCGCCCGCGGGTGCTGCGCTGGGTGACGCTCTTGCTGGCGGCGCTGACCTTCGGGCTCTCGCCCCTGCTGGAGCACGCGCCCCCGCTCGACTGGCTGCTCAACAACAACGGCGGCTCGGTGTTCGGGCTGCTGCCCTGGGCCGGCTACGTCTACCTCGGCGCCTCGGCTGGAGCGACCGCCGGGCTGGGCCAGCTGTGGGCGCTGGTTCGCTGGCTGGCGATGATCGGTCTGGCCGGGGCGGCGATCTGGATCGCGACCCCGTGGTTCAGGGACCTCTATCCGCCGCACCAGTTCTGGGTCACCAACCCGGCCAACTGCGCCCAGCGGTGGACGGTGATCATGGGGGTGCTGCTGCTGCTGCTGTGGTTCGAGCAGAAGGGCGCGGGGCTGGTGAAGTCGGCCCCGGTGCGGTTCGTCAGCGCGTTTGGCGGCACCTCGATGGCCGCCTACTTCTTCCACGAGGCGCTGCTGTACTTCCGGCTGCCCCTGGTCGGCTTCTCGTTCAACGCCTGGTGGGGCAAGAGCTGCGACTGGCCGAAGTACTGGGCGCTGACCGCGCTGCTGATCGGGATCACGTACCTGCTGGTGCTGCTGACCGACCGCGTCTACCGGAAGGTCGACGCGAAGCTGAAGTGACGGCTACGCCGCGGGGAGGAACTCCTCGAACCGCCGCTTGTCGGTGGCCTTGTGGTACGCGTCTTCGCCGCCGATCCGCTTGGCGCTGGCGAGCGCGTGGAGGGCGTCGTCCATCGACTGCATCCCCATGCCTTTGCCGGACTGGATGATCGAGTGGATCATCGGGGTGTTTCCCTCGCGGATCACGTTGGGCAGGCCGGCGGTCTTGAGCAGGATCTCGAACACCGCCACCCGGCTGGCGCCATCGGCGGTGCGCAGCAGCAACTGGGAGACGATCCCGGCCAGCGACTCGGACAGCATGGTGCGGATCTGCGACTGCTGATCGGTGGGGAACGCGTCGATCAACCGGTCGATCGTCTTCGGGGCGTTGTTGGTGTGGAGGGTGCCGAAGACCAGCACCCCCATCTCGGCGGCGGTGACCGCGAGGGCGATGGTGTCCATGTCGCGAAGCTCGCCGACGAGGATCACGCCCGGATCCTGGCGAATCGCCGACCGGAGCGCGCTGGCGAACGACTGGGTGTCGGGCCCGACCTCGCGCTGGCTGATGGTGCAGGACTTGTTCTGGTGAACGAACTCGACCGGGTCCTCGATGGTGATGATGTGGCGGGTGGTGGTGGTGTTGATCCGATCGATGATCGCCGCCAGGGTGGTCGACTTGCCCGAGCCGGTCGGGCCGGTGACCAGCACCAGCCCCTGCTCGAGGGTGGTCAGCCCGACGATCCCGACAGGCACCTTCAGTTCTTCGAGGGTGCGGACCTTCTCGGGGATGATCCGGAAGACCGCCGCGGCGCCCCGCTGCTGGTTGAGGAAGTTGACCCGGAAGCGCCCGACGCCGGCCAGCGCGTAGGCGAAGTCGAGATCGAGGTTGCTGACGTAGTGCGCCCACTGCTTCTCGGTCGTCAGTTCCTGGAGGTGCTCGCGCAGGGACGCGTCGGTGAAGACCGGCCAGCTGGGCACCACCTGCAGCTCGCCATTGAGCCGGATGTGGGGGACCAACCCGGCGCCCAGGTGCAGGTCGCTGCCGCCCTGGTCCTTCAGGTAGCGGAAGAGCTTGTCGAGGCGGTTGCTCATGCGGCTCCGGTCGCGAAGCGCTTGGGATCTTCACAGACCTTGCGAGCGGTCTCGAGGGTGATCGTCTTCGCCTTCACCATGTCGGCCAGCGAGTCGTCGAGCAGCGCCATCCCTTCCGAGCGCCCGGTCTGCATCACGCTGCGAAGCTGGAAAGTCTTCTGATCGCGGATCAGGTTCGAGACGGCCGGCTTGACGAACAGGGTCTCGGTCGCCGGGACCCGCCGGGTGCCGTCGGCGGAAGGCAGCAGGCGCTGGGAGACGATCGCGCGCAGCGACTCGGAGACCATCGCGCGGATCTGCGACTGTTGCTTGGGAGGGAAGGCGTCGAGGATCCGGTTGATGGTTCGAATCGCGTTGTTGGTGTGGAGGGTGCCCATCACCAGGTGGCCGGTCTCGGCGGCGGTGATCGCCAGCGCCATCGTCTCGAGATCGCGCAGCTCGCCGATCACCACCACGTCCGGATCCTCGCGCAGCGCGGCGCGAAGCGCGTTGGCGAAGCTGTGGGTGTGCTTGCCGGTCTGCCGCTGGTTGACGATGCAGCCCTTGCCGGTGTGCACGTACTCGATCGGATCTTCGACGGTGACGATGTGGTCTTTGCGGGAAGCGTTGATCATGTCGACCAGCGCGGCGAGGGTCGACGACTTGCCGCAGCCCGCCGGGCCGGTCACCAGCACCAGGCCCTGGTGGAACTCGGTCAGGCGCTTGATCGTCGGCGGCAGGCCGAGCTGCTCGAGGGTCGGCGGCATCGCCGCGATCGGCCGGAACACCGCGTCGTAGCCGCGCTGCTGCTTGAACATGCTGACCCGGAACCGGCCGCAGGGCAGCTGGAGGGCGAGATCGAGATCGTAGGTCTCGATCAGCTGCTTCTTCTGCTCGGGGGTGAGCACGTCGGTCAGCAGCTGGACGGTGGCCTCGGCGTCGACCACCCCGGTCTTGACCTCCTTGAGCACGCCGTTGACCCGGAACTGCACCGGCGCGCCGGAGTGGATGTGGACGTCGGACGCGCCCGCCTCGATCGCCCGCTGGAGGATCTGCTCGAGCCTGGGCCCAGCGCCTCTGGCCGCCGGAGCGGCCGCGGGAGCCGGAGCGGCCGCGGGGGCCGACGGGCGAGCGGCTGGCGCGGCGGCAGCGGGCGCCGCAGCCGGGGCGCCTTTCTGCTTGGCGAGGTACTGGTCCTGGGCGTTGAGCAGCCACTGCAGCTGCTCGGCGGAGAGCACGTTCTGGGAGGCGAGGATCTCGCCCAGCCGCGCGCGAGGCTTCTCGGTGCGCTGCAGGGCCAGGGCGGCGTCGATCTGCGCCTGGCTGGCCAGCTTGTAGTGGAGTGCGATCTTGCCGAGGAGCGCATCCTCTGGGTGGGCTGACATGCAGCCGCCAAGAATACCTGCGCGCGGGGGTAAGGAAGGGTGAATTGTGCGGGCAGCCGTGCCTGCCACCCGTTAGGTTGCCCGCGTGGCGAAACCTCCCGATCCGAAGAAGGCGAAGGCTTCGCCCAGGGTGACCCTCGGCCGGTTGCTCCGGTTGGCCAGGCCCGAGCGCTCCTCGATCATCCTGGGGACGATCTTCCTGCTGATGGGCAGCGCGATGAACCTCGCCTTCCCGCAGGGCATCCGGTTCATCATCGACGCCGCCCGCAGCCAGGAGGTGGTCGACGCGGAGAAGCAGGTCACCGACGGCGAGGCCAGGCTTGCGGCGCTGCCGGCCGACGCCCCCGGGTCCGCCGAGCAGGCCGAACAGATCCGGCTCGCCCGGCAGCACTACGGCGAGGTGACCGGCCAGTCGAAGTCGAACATCGATCGGGCGGCGATCGCGATGACGGTGATCTTCGCGGTGCTCGGGATCTCGATCGCGCGGCGGTACATCCTCTTCTCCAAGGCGGGCGAGCGGGTGGTGGCGCGGCTGCGCGGAGATCTGTTCGCCAGCCTGATGTCGCAGGAGATCGCCTTCTACGACGCGCAGAAGACGGGCGAGCTCACCAACCGGCTCTCGGCCGACACCACCGTGCTGCAGAACACCGTCTCGGCGAACATCTCGATGGCGCTGCGCAACGGGGCGGCGGTGGTCGGAGGGATGGTGCTGCTCTTCTTCACCTCTCCGCAGCTGACCGTGCTGATGCTGGCGATCGTGCCGCCGGTCGCGCTGGGGGCGGTGTTCTACGGGCGCAAGGTGCGCAAGCTGTCGAAGGACGTGCAGGACGCGCTGGCGAAGTCGTCGGAAGTGGCGGAGGAGTCGCTGTCGGGCATTCGCACCGTCCGCTCGTTCGCGGCCGAAGCGACCGAGCTGAAGCGGTACCGCAGCGCGGTGCAGGGCTCGCTGGCGCTGGCGTTCCACCGGATCGGGCTGACCGCCACCTTCATCGGCGCGGCCTCGTTCGCGGTCGGGATCGCCGGGGTGGTGGTGTTCTGGTACGGCGCGCGGATGGTGATCGGCCGCGAGCTGACCCCCGGCACGCTGATCGTCTTCCTGATGTACACGGTGATGGTCGCCTCTTCGCTCGGCGCGCTGAGCGAGCTGTGGGCCGACTACAACCGGGCCGCCGGCGCCGCCGAGCGGGTGTTCGAGCTGCTCGAGCGCCAGCCGCTGATCACCTCGGGCGACAGCAAGGTGCTGCCCCAGCTCGAGGGCCGGGTGGCCTGGGAGCACGTCGACTTCGCCTACCCCACCCGGCTCGACATGCCGGTGCTGCGCGGGTTCGACCTCGCGCTCAAGCCGGGCGAAGTGGTGGCGCTGGTCGGGCCCTCGGGCGCGGGGAAGTCGACCATCGCCTCGCTGCTCTACCGGCTCTACGATCCCCAGCGCGGGCGGGTGCTGCTCGACGGGGTGCCGCTGACCGAGCTCGATCAGAACTGGCTGCGCCAGCAGATCGGCGTGGTGGCCCAGGAGCCGCTGCTGTTCTCGACCAGCGTGGCGGAGAACATCCGCTACGGGCGGCCGACCGCCAGCGACGCCGAGGTCGAGGCGGCGGCGAAGACGGCCAACGCCCACACCTTCATCAGCTCGTTCCCCGAGGGCTACCAGACCCTGGTCGGCGAGCGCGGGGTGCAGCTGTCGGGCGGGCAGAAGCAGCGGGTGGCGATCGCGCGCGCGGTGCTGAAGGACCCGAAGCTGCTGATCCTCGACGAGGCGACCAGCGCGCTGGATGCCGAGAGCGAGCACCTGGTGCGCGAGGCGCTCGAGCGGCTGATGAAGGGGCGCACCACCCTGGTGATCGCGCATCGGCTCTCGACCGTGCAGGGGGCCGATCGGGTGATCGTGCTCGATGCGGGCCGGGTGGCCCAGGTCGGAACCCACGCCTCGCTGGTGGTGGAGGACGGGATCTACAAGCGGCTGGTCGAGCGGCAGTTCGCGGCGGCGTAGCGGTGCCGCCGAGGCGGGGCGACTTCGCCTGGGGTGCCGCCTTCGCGGTCGCGCTGGGCCTGCTGTCACCGCGCCTCGATC
>JAGSPQ010001038.1 GCA_018262385.1 Myxococcaceae bacterium
CGCCGCTCCCGCCTCGAAGAAGAAGTAGCAGTCGCCTCCAGGCGGACCCGCGGCTACTGCCGGACGCCGGTGAACGGCCGTTCGGCGTCGCAGATCTTCGCCCCGCTTTCGCCGTGGGTGATCCACTTGCCGAGGATCTTCGCCGGCTCTCCCCCGTCCGCCCCTCGCAGGGTGGGTGGGAGGTAGTAGCCGCGCAGGGTGTAGGACTGGGTCCCTGCGTCGGAGCCTCCGTCGGGCGGCTCGGCGGCCGAGATCGAGAAGTCCGAGGTGTCGGTCAGCACTCCTCGCCCCGGGTTCCCGTAGAGCGTCGCGCGCACCTCGGCCCCGCCGCGGGTGATCTCGACCAGCGGCTGGCCGGCCGGAGCGGGCAGCGCCGCGCAGTCCGGGCTCGCGATCGTCACCGGCTCGTAGCTCAGCAGGTAGCGGCCCTCGATCTTCGGGCAGCTCGAGCAGGGGCTCGAGTCGCTGCACCCGGCAGCGAGCAAGACGGCCAGTCCTCCAAGCACGGTGCGCATCGGGGGCGAGTGTGCTTGTTTCATTCGCGAGGGGCAACGTGCCGAAGCTCGACGCAGTTCTCAACCCACAGGCGCTGAAGGTGGTCGCGCCGCTGCTGGCGGTGCCCGGGGCCGGGCGCGCCGTCTGCTTCGACGCCGACGGGACGATCTGGCGCGGCGACGTCGGCGAGGATCTGCTCCGCTTCCTCGTCGCCGAGGATCGCCTCCCGGCCCACCCCGGAGAGCGCGACCTCTACCGCCGCTACGAGCACCTGCACGAGGTCGATCCTCCCGCCGCCTACGCCTTCGCGGTCGAGGCGATGGCCGGGCTCGAAGAGGCCAGGCTCCAGGGCTGGTGCCGCGAGTTCTACGCCCAGCGGTTCGCCGGCCGGCTGTTCCCCTTCACCCGCCCGCTGCTCGAGGCGTTCTGCGCCGCCGGCTACGTGGTCTGGCTGGTGTCCGCCTCGCCCCGGTGGATCGTCGAGGCCGGGGCCGCGGCGCTCGGGGTCGACCACGTGATCGCGGTCGACGCCGAGCTCGAGGCCGGCCGGCTCACCCCCCGGGTCCGGCGGCCGGTGCCCGCGGGGCCGGGGAAGGTCGAGCTGCTCAAGCAGCGCGGGATCGCGCCGGTGTTCGCGGCTGGCAACGGCGCCCTCGATCTGCCGATGCTGGAGTACGCCGCCGCCCGGCTGGTCGTCGCTCCCTGGGATGATCCGGGCAACGCGCTGGTCGAGGCGGGCCTCGAGCGCGGCTGGCCGGTGCAGCGCGGGTGAGGGCCTCTTGGTGGCTGAGAAAGAACCGCCTGGCTCAGCGCGCGTCTGACAACCCGACGGAACCGGATATAAACCCCAAGCTCCTCATGATGCGGACTCCGCTCGCGTTCCTTCTCCTCCTGCTCTACTGCGCGCCCGCTTTCGCCCAGCGGGTCGTGATCCTCGAGTTCGAGGCCGATCGGGGCAACAAGCTGCGGTCCCAGGTCGAGAAGGCGCTGAAGAAGGCCAACACCGTCGACCTGGTGCCGATCGCGCGGTGGAAGGATCTGGCCGGGAAGAAGAAGCTCAAGGGGCCCCAGGCGATGACCCCGGCTGCGGTCGGCAAGGTCTCGCGCGCCGCCGAAGTCGATGCCGCGGTCGAAGGCGCGATCGGCGAGAAGTTCTTCGTCCGCATCCTCGACAGCACCGGCCAGGAGCTGTGGAGCAAAGAGCTGCCCTTGAAGAAGGGCCTGCTGTCCGCCGATCACGCCAAGAAGCTCGCCAAGGCGATCACCGCCGCCGCCAAGACCGCCCCGGTCTCGAGCAAGGAAGACGAGGAGAAGCCCGCGGCGGAGAAGCCGGAAGAGAAGGCCGAGCCGGTGGTGAAGGCCGAGCCGGTGCCCGATCAGATCGACCCCGACCAGCCCCGGCGCCCCGGCGAGCTGTCGGCCGACGAGCGCGAGAAGCGCCGGCGGGAAGAAGAGGCCGAGGCCAACTCGGCCACCGACGCGCGCGAGCCCGTCGAGCGAGATCAGGATCTCGATACCGAGGGCACCACCAAAAGGGTCAAGCTGTACAAAGGGCTCCGGGTTCGGCTCCGCTGGCGTTCATCACCGACAACAAGTACGCCAGCGGGCTGATGCTGCAGGGCGGCTTCGCGCTCGGATTTTCACTCACCAAGGTGCGGGTGACCTCGCCCACCGGTGAGACCCCGGAGAAAGACGTGGTCTCCACCGATCGGGCCTGGAACGCGCAGGTCGGCTACCAACTCCCGATTCTCTTCGTGCCGGAAGACAGCCCGATCACTCAGAAGTTCGGCCCGATCGGCCTCTCGTTCGGCCCCCGGATCGGCGTTGCCAGCCGGGTGTTCGAGATCGACGCCAAGGCGATGGTTCCGTTGCCCGGCAGTTTCCGGATCTTCCCCCAGTTCGGCGTCGACGCCGTGGTCGGGTTCCGGTACCTGCGCCTCGAGCTCGGCTTCAGCTACTTCCTCAACCCCAAGGCGGGCCCGGACGAAATCATCGGCTACGGCAACCTTGAAGACCCCAGCGGGGGCGCCAAGGGCAGCGGCTTCAGCTTCGAAGCAGGCCTGCTCGGCGATCTGATTGGCCCGTTCCCGATGCCGGCCTCGGTCCGAGTAGCTCCTGCGCTCGGATACTCGATCAAGTTCAGCTACAGCCGCTTCACCGATCAGTTCTTCGGCCAGGGAAAGAAGTGGATCAAGTGCGACGACACCCAGTGTGGCGGAGCGGCCGAAGAGGCCTATGCCGCCCTCTTCTGGGGCATCACCGCCAGCTTCTGAAGTGTGTGTTGACAGCCCCTACACCGCTTCATAGGTTCCGCGCGTTTTTTAAACGGCCGAACAATTTCAGGGAATTTCCACTCATGATCATCCGACCCAGCGCCGTTTTTGCGGCCGCGCTCGCACTCCTTCTGTGTGGTTGTCCCCCGAAATCGGCGACCGACGGCGGCACCAACCCCGACGGCGGCGACGGCGGCCCCAACGTGCTCCCGGAAGAGAAGTGCTCGGGCGGCTGCAGCATCAACCAGAAGTGCGACCCCGTTCGCCGGATCTGCGTCGACGGCTGTGGCGGCTGTGACGCCGGCGTCTGCGTGAAGAACGCGACCACGATGGCGTTCGAGTGCGCTCCGGTGGTGACCAGCTGCCAGG
>JAGSPQ010000262.1 GCA_018262385.1 Myxococcaceae bacterium
TGCGGCGCAGCTTGAACTTCAGCCCGGTCGTCACCAGCGTCGAGGGCTTGAGCTTCCGATCGCTGATCAGCTCGTTCTCGATGATCGACTTCACCCGGGACGGCGCGCCGTTCGCGGTGCTCCGCTGCTTCCCGCGCACCGGCCGCCAGCACCAGATCCGGATCCACCTCCAGCAGGCGGGCTTTCCACTGGTGGGGGACAAGATGTACGGCTTCGATCCCGGCTTCTTCGACCGGTTCAGCAAGCACGCGCTCGAGCCGGAGGCGTGGGTGAAGCTGCGGCTGCCGCGGCACGCGCTGCACGCGGCGAAGATCACCTTCGAGCACCCGGGAACCGGGCAGCCGGTGTCGTTCGAGTCGCCGCTGCCCGAGGACCTGCGGGCGTTCGCCGAAGACTGAAGGCTCAGCCCGGAGCGGCGGGCGGCGCTTCGACCCCCGGCTGCGGCACCGGCTCGGAGAAATCGCGGCGGTACATCCGCATCAGGGCGAGGAAGGCCGAGATCACCAGCGGGCCAATCAGCAGGCCCACCGCGCCGAAGGCAGCCAGCCCGCCCAGCAGCGCGAAGAAGACCACCGCGCCGTTCATCTGCATCTCGCCCTTCATCAGCAGCGGCTTGACCACGTTGTCGACCAGCCCGACCACCGCCAGCCCCCAGATGGCGAGGAAGATCGCCATGTACGGATGGCCGGTGGCGAAGAGCAGCAGGGCCGCGGAGAGGCAGACCGCGCCGGCGCCGACCGCGGGGATGAAGGCGACGAAGAAGGTGACCGCGGCGAAGAAGACCGGATGCGGCACCCTGGCGATCAGGTAGCCGACCAGCGCCACCACCGCTTGAACCGCCGAGGTGATCACGGTGGAGAGCAGCACCGCGTAGGAGACCTTCTTGAACTCGGCGAGCAGCTCGCGCGTCTGGCCGATGCGCAGCGGCGAGGCCTGATCCAGCCAGCCGATCAGCTCCTCTCCCTGCAGCAGCAGGAAGTAGAGCGCGACCAGCATCATCACGATCTGAAGGACGAGCGAGCCGGTGGCGCTCACCGCCGAGCCGACCACCGCGGCGGCCCTGCCCCCCTGGGCGGTGACCGACTTGCCGACCCGCTCCTCGTCGAGCGCGCCCTCGGCGTCTTTCGGCAGTTGCTCGATCACCGCTGCGCCCACCTTCTGCAGCGGCGCCGGCAGCTTCTCGAGCAGGCCCTGGACCCCTTCGCTCTTCACCGTCTCATTGACGAACTTCAGGCCCGCGCTCGCCTCGCGGTAGACGAAGGCCGACAGGCCGATCAGCGGCCCGAGCACCAGCACCACCACCCCGGCGACGAGGATCGCCGCCGCCGCGCTGCGCCGGCGCTTCAGCTTGCGCGACAGCTTCTTGTTCAGGGGCCACAGCACCCCGGCCAGCACCGCGGCCATGAACAGCGCCTCGGCGAAGGGCCGCAGCACCATCACCAGCAGGATCGTGGTGCCCACCAGCAGCCCGAGGAAGAACCGCTTGGCGGCCGCCGGGCTCTTCATCAGACCTTCAGCGGCGTCAGATAGGCCCCGGAGAAGCAGGCCGAGCAGAAGGTCTTGCGCTCCGGATCTCCGACCGCCGCGTGCAGCCCGTCGAGGGTCAGGTACCCGAGCGAGTCGGCGGTGATGTACCTGGCGATCTCGTCGACCGAGTGCGAGGCGGCGATCAGCTCCTGCCGCGAGGGGGTGTCGATGCCGTAGTAGCAGGGCCAGGTGGTGGGCGGGCTGGCGATCCGGACGTGGACCTCGCGCGCGCCGGCGTCCTTGAGCATCTTGACGATCTTCCGCGAGGTGGTGCCGCGGACGATCGAGTCGTCGACCACCACCACCCGCTTGTCCTTGAGCGTCGCCCTCACCGCCGACAGCTTGAGCTTCACCCCGAAGTGGCGAATCGACTGCTGCGGCTCGATGAAGGTGCGGCCGACGTAGTGGCTGCGGATCAGCCCCATGTCGTAGGGCAGGCCGCTGCCCTGGGCGTAGCCGATCGCGGCGGGGACTCCCGAGTCGGGGACGGCGATCACCACGTCGGCGTGGGCGGGTTGCTCTTTGGCCAGCTGCATCCCCAGCTTCTTGCGGGTCTCGAACACCGACAGCCCGTAGAGCTCGGTGTCGCTGCGGGCGAAGTAGACGTGCTCGAAGATGCACCGGCCCGGCCGCTTCTTCTCGAACGGGAAGGTCGACTTGAGCCCCTGCTCGTCGATCACCACCATCTCGCCCGGCTCGATCTCGCGCAGGTACTCGGCCTCGATCAGATCGAGGGCGGTGGTCTCGGAGGCGAGCACGTAGGCGTTCTTCAGCCGGCCGAGGACCAGGGGGCGAAAGCCGAAGGGGTCCCGCACCGCCACCAGCTTCTTCTCGGTGAGAAAGAGCAGCGAATAGGCGCCGACGGTCTGCTTGAGCGCCTCGACCACCCGCTCTTCGAAGGTGGCGCCCCGGGAGCGGGCGATCAGGTGGAGGATGGTCTCGGTGTCCGAGTCGGACTGGTAGATCGTCCCTTCCTGCTCCAGCCGCGCCTTGAGCGCGTCGTGGTTGACCAGGTTGCCGTTGTGGGCGACCGACATCTGCCCCATCGACCAGGCGACCATCAGCGGCTGGGCGTTGGCCAACAGGCTGCTGCCCGCGGTGCTGTAGCGAACATGTCCGATCGCGCTGCGCCCGGGGAGCTGTCCAAGTGTCGATGCATTGAAGACATCGGCCACCAAACCCATCTGTTTGTAGGACTTTAGAGAGATCCCATCCGAGCTGACGATCCCGGCCGATTCCTGCCCCCGGTGCTGGAGGGCGTGCAATCCCAGATAGGTGAGATTGGAAGCTTCCTCATGACCGAAGATGCCGAAGACGCCGCACATGCGATAAGCCGTTTAACTGAGAAACCGGGGGTTTGCTCAGCAAATGAAAGGTTGCACACGGTGACGGCAAGCGGGGTTCTTTCCGATGGACGGGTCAGTGACCTGTACCGGAAGTACGGCGCCGTCATCTATTCCAGGTGCAGGCGCTTGCTGAAGGACGACGCCCTCGCGGAGGACGCCACCCAGGAGGTCTTCGTGCGCGTGATGCGGCACATCCAGTCGGCACCCGAGGACCAGGCGGCGCTGGCCTGGATCTACCGCATCTCGACCAACTACTGCCTCAACCAGATCCGCGACCGCAGCCGCCAGGCCGAGCCGGTGGACGAGCTTCCCGACGTGGGGGGCGCGCACCCGGAGGCCCAGATGCTCGACCGGGACCTGGCGATGCAGCTGGTCAACCGGGCGCCCGAGAGCCTGCGCGCTCCGGCGATCCTCTATTACATCGATGGGCTGGAGCAGGAGCAGATCGCCAGGACCCTGGGGATCTCGCGACGGACCGTGATCAACCGGCTCAACGACTTCATGAGCCGCTCCAAGAAATTCCTTTCCCGCGACGGGATGGATGGTGCTGCATGAATGCGCGCGGACATCTGAGCTCTGAGACGATCGATCTGTTGATGCTGTCGGCCCTCGACGCCAGCGCGGCCAACGCCGCCAAGGGCCACATCGACGCCTGCGCGACCTGCCGGACCCGGTGGCGCGAGCTCAACGAAGACAAAGAGAAGTTCCAGCAGTTCGTCTTTCCCCGCACCCTCGAGAAGGTCACCTCGCGGGTGATGGCGCCCTCGCTCTTCGATCGGCTGCGGATCTTCGGGCCCTGGAAGGTGCTGGGGCCGCTGGCGGCCGCGGCAGCAGCGGCGGCAGTGGCGATCGGGGTGGTGAACGTCGACGGCCCGGGGACCCAGACCGAGGACGAGGTCTACATCGGGCTCAAGGGCACCAAGACCGCCCAGCAGGACATCGGGCTGAAGGGCGACGCACGGATCGCGCTGGAAGTGGTCGCGCAGCGGCAGGCCGAAGGTCAGTTTCCGGTCAAGCCCGGGTCGGTGCTGCGGCCGGGAGACAAGATCCGCTTCGTGGTGAACCCGGGCAGCGCGAAGTACCTGCTGATCGGCTCACGCGACGGCAGCGGCGCCTTCACCGTCTACCATCCGTTCGGGGGCGACAAGAGCACCGCGATTTCCCGCGGCTCGCACGAGCTGCCCGGCGCGGTCGAGCTGGACGCGGTGGCGGGCACCGAGAAGCTGGTGGCGGTGTTCTCAAACGAGCCGGTAGACGCTAAGGCGCTGAAGCAGGCTGTCGACACCAACCCCGCACAGCCTCAGCTGGGAGACGCGAAGGTGATCAGCCTCGATTTCGTCAAGGCCGTGAAATGAGCTGCGGCAGGGGGGTCCTCCTCTGCGTGCTGGTGCTGGCGGCGCTGCCCGCGGCGGCCGAGTCGCGCCGGCTGGCGATCGTGGTCGGGAACAATGCAGGCGGCCCGGCGATGCCTCCGCTGCGCTACGCCGAGAGCGACGCCGGGAAGATGGCCCGGGTGCTGATCGAGCTGGGCGACGTGGGGATGGACGACGTGATGCTGCTGCAGGGCCGCCACGTGGCGGACCTCGAGCGCGCGATCCTCGATGCCAAAGAGCGGGTGACGATGTTCAAGCGCTCGCCCGAGACGCGCACGGTGCTGATCTTCTACTTCTCGGGTCACAGCGACGGCGAGGCGATCGAAATGGGGCTGGAGAAGCTGCCCTACGGCCGGCTGAAGTCGATGCTGCTGGGCACCGGAGCGGACCTGCGGGTGGCGATCGTCGACGCCTGCAAGTCGGGCGCGGGCTTCCTCCAGAAGGGCGGCAAGCCGGCCGAGCCGTTCACGATCAAGCTGACCGACACCCTGGTGGCCAGCGGCGACGCGTTCATCACCTCCAGCGCGGCCGACGAGTCGGCGCTCGAGTCGTCGGAAGTGATGGGCAGCTTCTTCACCCACAACCTGATCTCGGGGCTGCGCGGCGCGGCCGACGCCTCGGGCGACAAGCTGGTGACGCTGGCCGAGGCCTACCGGTACGCGTTCGATCACACCGTGACCGCGACGGCGATGATGGCGGTCGGCGCCCAGCACCCGTCCTACGACTACCGGCTCTCGGGCCAGGGCGAGCTGGTGCTGGCCTCGCTGGTGAAGCCCTCGGCCTCGCTGCTGCTGCCGGAAGGCGCCGATCGATCGATGGTGACCGACCTGTCGCGCGACCAGGTGGTGGTCGAGGTGGCGACCGGCTCGGCGCGGCAGATCGCGCTCGCTCCGGGCAGCTACGGGCTGCGGCTGTTCAAGGGCGGGCAGAGCTGGGGCGGGCGGGTGGTGCTCCCGGAAGGCGCGCACAAGACGATCCGGTGGGACGAGCTGACCTTGATGACCTCGTCGATCGTGGTCGCCGCCAAGGGTGGAACCTCGACGGTCTCGCAGTCGATCGAGGTCACCCGGCCGGAAGAGAACAAGCGGGTCTTGAGCGTGGCGGTCGGCGCGCTCAAGGGGATCGCCAACGAGGCGCAGTGGAAGGGCCAGGTCCGGGTCGGGTTCGAGCCGCGCCAGGGGCCGGGCCTGTCGATCGCGCTGCTGGGCGACACCACCGGCGCGGCGGCGATCGCCGAGAACGGGGTGCACGCCCGGGTCGGCTTCCGCTGGGCGTGGGAGCTGGGAGTGGTCTGGCTGTCGCTCGGCGCCGAGGTGGGCCTGGCGGTGTTCTGGCAGACCCCGGGCCGCTTCTCCCCTTCCCCCGACGTGTCGCTGGCGGGAGTGCTCGCTCCGCGCGGCGGGGCGCGGCTGAAGCTGGCCGGCCCGCTGTGGCTGTCGCTCGACGGGGATCTGTCGGTGATGCTGCTGAAGCTGAACGACAAGCTGGACGCGGTGGTCCGCCCGTCGTTCACGCTCGGCTTCGCGTTCGCGTTCTAGCGCCACTCGACGTGGACAATAGGTGGGCTCGACGTCTTCCGAGCACGCGCAAAGCGGTTTCAGGGGTTCTCGAACCAGGTGCGCCAGGT
>JAGSPQ010001039.1 GCA_018262385.1 Myxococcaceae bacterium
CCGGCGGTCCGGCAGGGTGCGGAGTTTTCCGGGTGGCGCACCGGCTGCATCGGCCGCGCCCACGCGCAGCTTCTGCGTCGGGCAGTCCCGGTTCAGGGCCACGCAGTCGGCCCGTGGTTTGCTCGGACGGGCGGCATGTCCATCCTCTGCGCGACCAATTTCTCCCCGGAGGCGATCTCGGCCACCACCGTCGCGGCCGAGCTGGCCCGGCAGCGGGGAGAGGAGCTGTGGCTGGTGTTCGTGGTGCCGAGCAACACCGCCCGGGCGTTCGGGGAGCAGGTGATGGCGACCGCCGACCAGGCGCTGGCCGGGGAGGCGGCCCGGGTTCGCAAGCTGGGCGCGACGGTCACGCCGGCAGTGCTGATCGGCAAGCTGCACCAGGAGCTGCCGCGCTTCGTCTCCGAGAACCAGGTGACGCTGGTGATCGCCGGGGACACCTCGCACGAGCCGGGTTTCGCCGGCACCGGAGCGCTCGCCCGGCTGGGCCAGCACCTGGAGGCCCCGCTGTGGGCGGTGCGGGAGCCCGAGCGGATCATCGAGTGGGCCAAGGGTCAGCGGACGCTGAAGGTGATGATCGGCCTCGACCAGACCCGGAGCACCGACGTCGCCGCCCGGTGGCTCGAGCAGCTGAGCAAGTTCGGCAAGCTCGAGGTGGTGGGCGGCCACGTCTTCTTCCCCGCCGCCGAGTACCACCGGCTGGGGCTGCCGCTGCCGCGCGGGTGGAACGACGAGCACCCCGAGCTGCTCGGCGCGCTGCACCGCGAGCTGAGCGCGAAGGTCTCGCTGCCCCACCGGGTGCGGCTCGAGCCGGCGATCGGGCGGGTGTCGGATCACCTCAACGCCCTCGCCGCCGACGAGCACGTGGATCTGCTGGTGCTCGGCACCCATCACCGCAAGGCGCTGGGCCGGTTGTGGAGCGTCTCCGAGCAGTGCCTGCAGTCGGCCCCGATGTCGGTGGTGTGCGTGCCGACGGCGAAGGGAGGCGCCGAGGCGGAGCCGGCGATCGCCCGGGTCGAGCGGGTGCAAGATCGTGGAGCAGCTGATCGCGCGGGTACCGCCCGAAGCGCGCACCCGCGGGGTGACGGTCAATGCCCACGCGCTGGTCGGCGCCAGCGCCCCGCAGGCGATCGTGGCGGCGGCCGAGCGCTTCACCAGCTCGGTGATCTGCCTCGGCTCGCGGGCGGACGCCGGGATCTCCAAGCGCATCTTCGGCTCGACCGCCCAGGGGGTGTTCGAGGGCAGCAAGCGTCCGGTGTTGATCGTGCGGCCTCCGGAGCCCTGATTCGAACGCAGTTCACTCAAACGAGGAGACGACCGATGAAAGTCGAACAACTGATGTCGCGCCCGGTGCTCAGCTGTGGTCCCAACGACACCCTGCAGATCGCCGCCCAGCTGATGTGGGACAACGAAGTGGGCTCGGTGGTGGTGCAGCGCGAGGGGAAGGTGGTGGGGATCATCACCGATCGCGACATCGCGATGGGGGCGCTGACCAGCGGCCAGTCGCTGTGGGAGGTCCCGGTCAGCCGGTCGATGACCGCGGCGCCGTCGACGATCCAGTTGAGCGCGACGATCGACGCCGCCGAGCAGCTGATGCGCGAGAAGCGGGTGCGCCGGCTGCCGGTGATGAACGAGAAGGGGATCCTGGTGGGAGTGCTGTCGCTCGACGACGTGGCGCGTGAGGCGCGGCGCCAGTACGGCAAGGGCGAGCTCGACGTCACTCCTGACGGTGTGGCGAGCACGCTCGGCGTGGTGGCCGAGCCGCGCAAGTCGCAGAACCTGACCCGCAAGTCCCGGTGACGGGCTACTTCCGCGAGACCTCGAGCCCGTCCCAGGCGCCGCCGATCGCAATCTGCATCTGGGCGGGGGTCACTTCGATCGTGCCGGTGGCGGAGAGCGGGTCGGCGACGAGGTAGTTCCCGTTCGGCGCCTTGCCCATCACGGTGACGAAGTGGCCGCCGGGGTCCCGGTGGTTGAGGTAGTCGCCGGCGGCGTTCTGGGTCTTGCCCCAGGCGG
Source organism: Myxococcaceae bacterium (assembly GCA_018262385.1). Lineage (GTDB taxonomy): Bacteria > Myxococcota > Myxococcia > Myxococcales > Myxococcaceae > JAGSPQ01. The sequence continues at coordinate 2,014 of JAGSPQ010001039.1, forward strand.
CCCAGGTGCTGCTGGTGCCGATGATCATCGGGTGGCCGGCCGCGATCGCCGCGTCGATTCCCGCGGTGGTCAGCGGCTTGATGGTGGTGGCCACCCCGCCGTTGGCCTCGATCGCCCGCTTCAGCTGCCCGTTGCCGGTGTTCTGTGACTTGGTCGAGTCGTAGCCGAGCGCCGCATCGCGCATCGCATCGATCGTCTTCTCGGCATCGCCCGGCGAGGGGTGGGCCAGCAAGCCGAGCGCGCCGAGCGCCATCGCGACCGAGGTCGGGCCGCAGTCGGAGTACCCGTAGGGCGCGCCCTGGGCGCTGTTCCACTGCGTCGGGCCCCACTGGCTGAGGAAGTTCTGGTTCGCCTCGGCGACGCTGCTGGCGGCGCCCAGCTTCTGCGGCGGGGCGAGGTCCAGATCGGCGGGGCTGCGCACGTAGAGCATCCCGTCGGCGCTCGCCAGCACGTAGCCGTGATCGAAGTTCTGGCGAACCGAGCCGTCGGGCAGCGTCTGGGCGGCGCTGGTCGGCAGCCCGAGCACGTCGCGGTGGGCGAGCGCCGGCCCGGTGACCACCGGCGCGGGCAGCGGCCGGGGACCCGCCAGCGCCGAGGCGGTGGAGGCGTCGACCACGCCGGTCTGCGGCAGGCCGTTGTCCTGCTGGAACTGCTTGAGCGCCGCTTCGGTCTTCGGGCCGAACGTCTTGCCGTAGCCGCCGTTCTGGGGGAACGACGCGTCGACGTAGCCCATCCGCAGCAGGTCATCCTGCAGCTGCTTCACCTGGGCCGGGGTGCCGGTGTTCCTCTGGATCCCGACCAGCGCGGCGGCGTTCGGATCTCCGGCGGGAGCGCCGGGGTAGGTGGTGCCGGGGACGATCGGCGCAGGCGGAGTCTGGGGGCCGAGCGCGGCGACGGTAGCC
>JAGSPQ010000263.1 GCA_018262385.1 Myxococcaceae bacterium
CGTCGATCAGCGGCACGCCCCACCGGCGGCAGAAGACTCCGAAGACGCTGTCGTCCTCGGCGATTCGCAGGTCGCACCACAGCGCCAGCTCGAGGCCCCCGGCGACCGCGTGGCCGGCGATCGCGGCGATCACCGGCTTCTTCAGCAGCATCCGCGAGGGCCCCATCGGCCCATCGCCCTCGGGGTCGATGCGGTTGAAGTTGCCCAGCGCGACCGCCTTCAGATCCGCGCCCGCGCAGAAGCCGCCCCCCTCGCCCCAGAACACCGCCACCCTGGCATCGGCGTCGGCCTCGAACGCGGCGAACGCGTCCGAGAGCTCCTGCGCCGTCTGACGATCTACCGCGTTGCGCCGCTCGGGCCGGCAGAGCACCACCGTGGTCACTGCGCCGCTCTTCTCGACTCGCACGCTCGCCATGAGCCGCCTCGTCGATCTTCCCGCGGCGGTTGTCCAGCTTCAGCTGTGTTTCCTCCGGCCGCTCGCCCGCCCGTGGGTTATGAGCGCGCCCATGGACGCGCGCACCGAAGCCATCGCCGCCGCTGTCGCTGCGAACGGAGCGACCTTCGTCTCGTCCAAGCGGCTCCACGGGGGCGCGTGCCAGGAAAACTTCCGGGTCGACCTCACCCTCGACGGCAAGCCGCTGACCCTCGCGCTGCGCAGCGACGCGGTGAAGGGCCTGCCCGGCAGCATCAAGCGCCGCGACGAGTTCGAGGTGGTCCAGGCGGCGGTGGCCGCGGGGGTGAAGACCCCCAGGGCCCGGTGGCTCACCCGCGATCTGCTCCGCCCGGGGGCAGACGCCTACTTCCTCGACTGGGCGCCGGGCGAGGCGATCGGCCGGCGGGTCCTGAGAAATCCCGAGCTGGCCCAGGCGCGCCAGCAGCTGCCTTCGACCCTCGCCCAGTCGCTGGCCGCGCTGCACCGGGTGACCCCCGGCGCGGTGAAGCTGCCGTTCGAGCCGCCCGCGCAGGGACCCGCCACGCACGCGCTCGAAGATCTGCGGCAGATGCTCGCCCGGCTGCCGGGAACTTTTCCCGCGGTGGAGTTTGCGATCGCCTGGCTGGCGAAGCGGCTGCCGCGCGATCAGCGCACGGTGCTGGTGCACGGAGACTTCCGCACCGGCAACTTCCTCGTCACCCCCGAGGGGCTGGCGGCGATCCTCGACTGGGAGTTCTCCCACTTCGGCAGCCCCTACGAGGACCTGTCGTGGATCTCGGTGCGCGACTGGCGGTTCGGCCGGCTGGATCTTCCGATCGGCGGCTTCGGCCAGCGCGCTGCGTTCTACGCCGCCTACGAGGCCGCCGGAGGCAAGCCGGTCGACCTCGAGGACCTGCTGTGGTGGGAGATCGTCGGCAACCTGCGCTGGGCGGTCGGCAGCGTGTACCAGGGCGAGCGGTACCTCTCGGGCGAGGAGACGGATCTCGAGCTGGTGGCGATCGCGAGACGAAACGTGGAGATGGAATTCGAAGCGCTGCGGCTGATTCGGCGCGGCGCGCTGTAGCGGACAAGGAGCCCTGGCGATGCAGAACCGACCCGATGCCAGCACCCTGCTCGACGCGGTCGCGTCGTTCTTGATGGCGGAGGTGGCGCCGAAGCTGGAAGCGGACAAGGCGCTCCAGTTCCGGCTGATGATCGCCGCCAACCTCGCCACGGTGGTCGCCGCCGAGCTGCGCACCGAGGACGATCGGTTCGCCGCCGAAGCGGCCCGGCTGAAGGCGCTGGTGCCGGGCGACTTCGGCCCGCTGTCGAGCCCCCGCCGCGACGAGCGGATGGCGGCCCTGGCGGCGCTCGAGGCAGCGCTGGTCCAGCGGCTGCGCGCGCAGGGTCCGGACGAGGCGACGCTGAACCACCTGTGGGAAACGGCGAAGCAGACCCTGCAGGTGACCAACCCGCGGTTCGATGTCTCGGAGAATCCATGAGCGACTTCCTGCTGTCCGAAGAGCTGGCGGCGATTCGCGCCCAGGTGCGGGCGCTGGTCGACTCGAAGATCATCCCGGCCGAGAAGGCGATCTTCGAAGAGGATCGCGCCGGCCGCCGCGACACCCTGACGGCGCTGCGGGCCGAGGCGAAGAAGCAGGGGCTGTGGACGCCGCACCTGCCGGTCGCGCTCGGCGGCCGGGGCCTGGGCCCGATGGGGATGTGCGCGCTGTTCCGCGAGATGGGCCGATCGCCGGTAGGCGCCAAGGTCTTCCACTGCGACGCGCCGGATCAGGGAAACATGGATCTGCTGGTGCAGATCGCGACCCCGCAGCAGAAGACCCGCTTCCTCGAGCCGCTGGTGCGCGGCGAGGTGACGAGCGCGTTCTGCATGACCGAGCCGGCGCCGGGGGCGGGCGCGGACCCGACGAACCTGAAGACCGCCGCCACCCGGGTCGAGGGCGGGTGGGAGATCAACGGCCACAAGTGGTTCTCGACCGGCGGGCGCAACGCCTCCTTCCTGCTGGTGATGGCGCGGACCAGCGAGGATCCCAAGCGCGGCGCCTCGCTGTTCATCGTCGACAAGGCGGCCCCCGGCGTCCGCTACGTGCGCGACGTGCCGGTGATGGGCGAGACGGTGCTCGATCACCACGAGGGCGAGTTCGAGTTCGAGAAGCTCAAGGTGGGCCCTGAGGCGCTGCTCGGCGAGGTGGGCGACGGCTTCCCGCTCGCCCAGGCGCGGCTGGTGCCCGCGCGGCTGACCCACTGCATGCGCTGGTTGGGGCTGGCCGAGCGCACCCTGTCGCTGTGCCGCGAGTACGTCACCACCCGAATCAGCTTCGGCAAGGAGCTCGCCCGCCACCAGGCGGTGCAGCGGATGATCTACGACTCGGCCGAGGCGATTCACGCCGGGAACCTGATGACGCTCCACGCGGCCTGGCTGCTCGAGCAGGGCAAGACCCGCGAGGCCAAGCCCTACTCGTCGATGGCGAAGACCTTCGTCGCCAACGCGCTGTGCAAGGTGCTCGACGACGCGATCCAGATGCACGGCGGCCGCGGCTACAGCGAGGATCTGCCGTTCGCCCAGTGGTACCGGGCGGCGCGCGCGGCGCGGATCGCCGACGGGCCGGACGAGGTGCACCACATGACCGTCGCGCGCGACTGGCTGCTGGGGCGAATCGACCTGCTGGTGTGATCAGGCCAGCCCGAGCAGCAGGTCGAGCAGCTGCTGCACCTTCGCGCGCTGCTCCGGCGTCGGCGGGGTGAAGCTCAAGCCGGCGAGGTGCTTGCCGTCGGGCAGCACCTCGACGTGCATCACCCGGCCCTCGATCGAGATCAGCGCGTCGTGGGGGGCGACGCCGAACTCCACGCTCACCAGCGCGCCCGGCGCGATCAGCCCGGGACAGCGAATCGAGAACCCACCGCGCGACAGATCGCGGAGCTTCGCGTCGAACCGCTCGCGGGTCTGGCAGCGCACGTTGATCAGCGCCGACACCCGCGGGTGCTCCCGCCGGCCGGATCCCCGCCCGTCCGCCAGCAGCCGCAGCAGCCCCAACAGCTGCTCCTCGCTGTCGGGCGGCAGGGCCTCGAAGTGGACCCCGTAGATCGTCTCCGCCCCCTCGCCCACGATCCGCACCACCGTGCCTGAGAACGCCAGCGCGATCGATCCCTCGGCCCGCTCGAGCATCACCGAGACGCTCTCGCCGGCCTTCAGCCGCCCCGCCCCGGCCAGCAGCGCCACCCCGCCCCGGGAGACGTTCACCACCTGGGCGTCGAAAGTCTGATCCGCGGAGGCAACCGTGCACTCCAGGCTCGCCTCGATCCGCGCCCACCGCCGCCGGTCTTCACCCATTTCCGCCCTCACCCCTGGCTGCCTCGGGCTGACAGGCGGTCAACCCGCCCCGGCCCCGGCTGACAAATTGTCGCACGGCGGCTCGCTGCGCGGGGAATTCTTAAGTTATTTCAAGAGGCTGCGTGGCATTGGCCTTGCTCAGTGCACTGGCCAGTGGAGCTCCTCTTCAAACGTCACTTCTGGGTCGTCCACCTCCTGTTCATCTTCGGGGTGATGGTGCTCGCCGCCCGCACCGGCAACGCCTTCGTCGAGTCCGCCCTGATGCCCCTGCCGTCGGGCAACCGGGTGAAGACCAACCTGCGGCCCAGGCCGATCGAGCCGCTGGCGGCGCTCAACGCCGAGCGGCTGAGCAAGCTGACCGGGCTGCCGCTGCCGAAAGAGCCGGAGGTCCTCGAGCCGACCACCCCGACCGTCGATCTGAACGCGGCGCCGGTGCGCAGCTCGCTGCGGGTGAAGCTGCTTGGCACCCTGCTCGCCGCGCTCGCCGAGTACTCGGTGGCGTCGATCCAGGACGTGGTGACGCTGAAGTCGGCGACCTACATGACCGGCGACAAGATCCAGGGCGCCGAGGTGCTCGAGATCGAGCGCGCGCGGGTGATCGTCCTCAACAACAACCGCCGCGAGTACATCGACGGCACTCCGGGCGACGGCAGCGCGGTCGCCTACGCTCCGCCGACGATGCCGATCGTCCCCGCGGTCGCCGCGCGGGGAAACGACGGAGCGCCCGCTTCGGTCGCGCTCGGCGCCAGCATCAAGCCGACCGGCGAGAACGAGTACGAGATCCCCCGCGCCGAGATCGACAAGACGCTCTCTAACCTCAACGACGTCGCGATGCAGGCCCGCATCGTCCCCGCCTTCAAGGACGGCGTCGCCCAGGGCTTCAAGCTGTTCTCGATTCGCCCCGACTCGATCTACACCAAGATCGGAATTCAGAACGGCGACGTGATCAAGCGGATCAACGGGTACGAGCTGAACAGCCCGGAGAAGGCGCTCGAGATCTACTCCAAGCTCAAAGAAGCCTCGCGGATCGACATCGAAGTCGAGCGCAACGGCGCCAATGTGAAAAAGACATACAACGTTCGCTAACCCAACCATGACCAAATCATTGGTGTGTCTGTTGTCTGTCTTTGTCCTCGCGGCGCCGGCGCTGGCGCAGCCCGCTCCGCCGCTGCGGCCGGGCGAGCGGCGAATCAACCCCACCGCTCCGGTCGAAGGCACCGGCTCGGTGACGCCGGTTCCGGCCGGGGCGAAGAAGCCCAACTGCGAAGAGCTGCGCCGCAAGGCCCGCTACAACATCTACTTCGACAAGGTCGAGATCGAGAAGCTGGTCCAGACCGTGTCGGACGCGACCTGCAAGACGTTCATCCTCCCCGAGAACATCCGCGGCAAGATCTCGATCATCGGCCCGGAGAACGGAAAGGTCGAAGTGAACGGCGAGCAGTTCTACGCCGCCTTCCTCGCCGCCCTCGATTCGAACAGCCTCGCCGTCTACGAGCACGGCCGGTTCCTCAAGATCGTCGACAAGCAGCGGGCCAAGCAGTTCCCCATCCCCACCATCACCGACCCGTCGATGGAGTACACGACCAACGAGCAGATGGTCACCCGGATGTTCAAGGTGAAGTACGTCGAGATCGAGCAGCTGCGCGGGGTGCTGCAGCAGCTGGTCACTCCCTCGGGCGACACGATTCCCTTCCAGCCCGACACGATCATCATCAACGACCTCGGCTCGAACATGCACCGCCTCGAGAAGGTGGTGGAGCAGCTCGACTCGCGCAGCAGCAGCGACCAGATCCAGGTGATCCAGATCCAGTACGCCACCGCGCAGGAGATCGCCGACAAGGTCCAGAAGCTGTTCGAGTCGAAGACCCCGCGGCCGGGGCAGCGCCCGGGCAACATCGCCGCGATGCCGCCTCCGCCGGGCTCGAGCCCCACCGGCATGCCGCCTTCCGGAACCGCGGGCGCAGCTGGCGACACCGGCGGGCCGGCGACCCTGAGCCAGCTGATCCCCGACGAGCGGACCAACAAGCTGATCATCATCGCCAGCCCGGGCGCGATGGAGCGGATCCACGCGCTGATCCGCGAGATC
>JAGSPQ010000264.1 GCA_018262385.1 Myxococcaceae bacterium
CGCCGCGGGGGCCACCGCCGCCTGCACCGGCGCCGGAGCGCGCCGCCCCTTGCCCTCGTCTGTCTTGTCGCCCTTCAGCTTCTGGATCTGCTCGAGCGCCTGCGAGAGCTCCATGCGGGTGTTCTCGAGCTGAATCGACGCCTGGCGCTCGACGTCGGCGCGGGCCTTGACCAGGTCGCCGTCGGCCTTGCCGGCCTCCTTCTGCTCGAACACCTTCTTCTTCACCGTCTTCAGCTCGTCCTTCAGCTCGGCGAACTGCTTCTTCACCTCGTCGAGCTCCTTCTTCTTCTTCTCGAGCTCGGCCTCGGCCTTTGCTCCGCCGCGATCGGCGGTGGCCGCCGACGAGGAGGCCGCCGGGCGGTCACTGTCGGAAGAACGAACGGCGACCGGAGCGTCCTTCTTGCCCATCAACAGCAGGTAGAGGCAGACGACCAGAGCTACGGAGACAAGGACGAGCGCAATCGCCACGGGTGACACTCCTTAGATGCTTGGAACAGCCGGCGCTCCGCCTATCACCAGCCCGAGCGCCGCAGCAAGCCTGCGTCAGGCCTTGATCGAGAAGAAATCCCGAATCTTGGCGAGCAGATCCGCTTCGGTGCGGCTGCGACGCGACGCCGCTTCCAGATCCAGCCCCTCGCGCACCGCCACCAGCTCGACCTTCCGGCGCGCGAGCACCTTCGCCACGTGCTCCGCCAGGTCGGGCCGCCGCTGAATCACGCCGGTGAAGACCTGCTTGTCGAGCCGGAAGCACTCCACGTCCGAGAGCGCGACCACCGTGGCCGCCCGCCGCTCGCCGGTGAGCAGCGACATCTCGCCGAAGAAGCTGCCGCCCTGCAGCCGGGCGACCTCCTTCTCGATCCCCGAGTCGGAGACGCGAATCGACACCTCGCCCTCGTCGATCAGGTACAGCCAGTGCGCCTCGGCCCCCTGGCGGGTGACGATCTCTCCGCGGGTGAACGGGGCGTAGGTCAGCCCGCGCGCCAGCTGCGCCTGCTCCTCTTCCGACAGCGGCTGGAACAGCTCGACCCGGTTGAGCGCCTGGCGCCGGCGCTCGAGATCCTTCTTCAGCTTCTCTTCCGCCCGAACCGACGACTCTTCGGTGAGGAAGATCGCGTGGGCGGGGATCGACAGCCGCATCCCGTGCCGCTGCAGCGCGAAGAACACCAGCGTCCGCACCTCGCTGTCGGTCGGGTCGTCGACCGCCAGATCATTGAGCATGTAGCGCACCGCGTACCGGCCGTAGCTCTCGCCCAGTTCAATCAGCACGCAGTTGGGAGCCGGGTCGGCCGCCATCCGATCCAGCTTCGCCGAGCGCACCGCCTGGGTGACGTGCTCGATCACGTCCGAAGGCTGGAAGCGGTAGTCGACGTTGAAATACACCCACCGCCGCAGCAGCTTCGGCGCCCCCCGCCGGCGGCCGAGCACGTGCACCTGGCTCTTCATCAGCACGCTGTTGGGCAGCAGCACCGTCTCCCAGTCGCGGGTCTCGATCGCGGTGTACCGCCAGCGGATCTCCATCACCTTGCCGGTGGTGTCTCCGACCCGGATCCAGTCGCCGACCTCGACCGAGTTGTCGATCTGCAACGCCAGCCCGCCGGCGACGTTGCTGATCACGTCCTGCAGCGAGAAGCCGATCACCGCGGTGCCGACCGCCGAGGTCGCGATCAGGCCCGAGAGGTTGACCCCGGAGTTCGAGAGGATGGTGACGATCGTGACCACCGAGGCGATCGCCACCACCACGTCCTGCAGGATCCGCGGCACGTGCAGCCGCGCGCGGGGCAAGAGCCCGGCGAACAACAGCGCGGCCACCATCCCCACCGTGGCGACGCCCGCGAGCGCCGCGGCCGGCATCCGGAAGTCGGTGTAGAGCGGCGATCCGTAGGCGTGCAGCGCCGCCGCCGCCACCAGGCAGACCAGGTGGGTGACGAAGAAGAAGAAGAGCGCCTTGAAGCGGACCTCGTGCTTCTGCGCCAGCGCCCGCACCACCAGGAAGGTGACGAGGAACAGCGCCGACAGGTACAGCGTGCGCCCCTGCTGCGCTTCCTCCCACAACGCTTCTGAGAACCCCATCGCGCGCAGACCTTACCGTGTACGCTGCGCGCCGCCATGGGCCACCTCGAACTGACCAAGAAGGACAAGGTCGCCAGCTTCCGCAAGCTCGCGATCGGAACCTGGAGGACGACCTACGACCCGACCGTCTACGGGACGCTGACCGTCCGGATGGACAAGGCGATGGAGTACATCGAGAAGTTCCGGGAAGTGACCGGCAAGCGGCTCACCGTCACCCAGCTGGTGACCAAGGCCTGCGCCGAGGCGCTCAAGCGGTGCCCCGACGCGAACGCGATCCTGCGCTTCAACAAGATCTACCTGCGCAAGCACGTGAACATCTCGGTGCTGGTGGTGCAGACCGACGGCGGCGAGGGCAAGGTCGACCTCACCGCGGCGAAGATCGAGGATGCCGATCAGAAGAGCCTGCTGCAGATCGTCGACGAGATGAACGCCACCGTCGAGAAGGTCCGTGCCCGCAAGGACGTCGCGCTCGAGAAGGGCAAGAGCACGGTGCAGCTGATCCCCTTCATGCTGATGAACCTGTTCCTGCGGCTGCTCGGGCTGCTGATGTACACCTTCAACATCGACCTCAGCTTCGCGGGGATGCCGAAGGACGCGTTCGGCTCGCTCACCGTCACCAACGTCGGCTCGCTCGGGCTCGAGACCGCCTACGTGCCGCTGGTGCCGTACACCCACGTGCCGATCTTCGTCGCCCCCGGCCTGGTGAAGGACGTGCCGGTGATCGAGGACGGGAAGGTGGTCCCGGGGAAGGTGATGAACATCAACGCCAGCTTCGATCACCGCTTCATCGACGGGTACCACGCCTCGGTGCTGAGCAAGACCCTGCGCGAGATGATGGAGAACCCGTTCGAGTGCTTCGATCGGCTCGACCGGGTGGCGCCGGTGCCGGTGCTGGACGCCAGCGCGAGCCGGCCGGCCGCGCAGTCCTAGACGAAGAACCGATCGGTCACTCCGGCGGTCCGCTGGAGGATCGTCGTCCAGCCGACCACCTGATCCACCACCGGCTCCACCGCGGCGGGCGTGATCCCCAGCGCGGCCAGCGAGCCCGAGCAGGCGAACAGCCGCGCCTTGCCGCTGCCGCGCACCACCTCGAGCAGCTGGCGCAGCGTCGGGACTCCGCGCCGCTCCATCTGGTCGGCCACGTCCTCCCGCAGGTCCGGCTCGTCCAGCGGCCCTTTGACCAGCCGCTCCAGCGCCCACCAGAAAAAGTAGAGCTCGACTTCTCGGCCCAATGAGGTCGCCGAGGCGGCGATCGACAGCCCCTGGTGAACCGCGTCGTAGCCGCCGCTATGGAAGAACACCGTTACCGGCTGCACCCGGGCCTTCTACGACCTTTCGGGCCCGATCTACGACCGACGAGTGACGAGTGTCAGTCAAATCGGGTGATTACGAGTGGAATTGTGAGGGCTGCGTTAGCTAAAGCCTCACCTCCCGATGTCGCCCGACCCCTCCCAGGCCTCCGAGACCTCGCTTCGCAAGGACGCGCACCTCGACTTGTGTGCGACCGGCGACGTGGCCCCGGTGGAAAACTCCACCCTGCTGGAGTGCGTGAAGCTGCTGCACTGCGCCATGCCCGAGCTGGCGGTGAGCCAGGTCTCGCTCGCCACCCGGCTGTTCGGAAAGACCCTCGCCGCGCCGCTGCTGATCACCGGGATGACCGGCGGAACCGAGCGCGCGGGGCAGGTGAACCGCGATCTGGCCCGCGCCGCCGAGGAAGCGGGGGTCGCCTTCGGGGTCGGCAGCCAGCGGGCGATGGCCGAGAACCCGTCGCTGGTGAAGAGCTTTGCGGTCCGCGACGTCGCTCCCACCACGGTGGTGATCGGCAACATCGGCCTGCGCCAGGCGGCGGCAATGGGCCTCGACGCCCTGCGGCGGATGACCGAATCGATCGGCGCCGACGCGCTCGCGCTGCACTTGAACCCCGGCCAGGAGCTCACCCAGCCGGAAGGCGATCGCGACTTCCAGGGCGGCTACGAGGTCGTCACCCAGCTGGTCCGCGCATACGGCGATCGGCTGATGGTGAAGGAGACCGGCTGCGGGCTCTCGGCCGCGGTGGTGCGGCGGCTGGTCGACTGCGGGGTGCGGACGATCGACGTCTCCGGCCTGGGGGGAACTTCCTGGGTCCGGGTCGAGCAGCTGCGGGCGACCGGAGTCGCGGCCGAGGTCGGCGCGGCCTTCGCCTCGTGGGGCATTCCGACCGCGGCGGCGGTGGCGGCGGCGCGGCAGATCAGCGGGCCGGGCGTCACCTTGATCGCTTCCGGCGGGCTGCGCACCGGGCTGGATGTCGCGCGGGCGATCGCCCTCGGCGCCGATCTGGGCGGGATGGCGCTGCCATTGTTCCGGGCCCAACAAGAGGGCGGAGCGAGCGGCGTGAAAGTTGCCCTCCAGACCATCCTCACCACACTGCGGCACGCGCTGGTGTTGACCGGATCGAAGGACCTCAAAGAATTTCAGCAGAAGCCGAAGGTTGTGGTCGGAGAGTTGAAGGACTGGCTCCGCGGTACATGAGAGCCGCCCGTCAAGGGCAGGGGACGCAGATGCAAACCGAATCGCAGGCGAAGGGCACGGCCGAACGCATCAAGGAGAAGTCGTCGATGGTCACTTCCAGGTTGTCGGGTTTTCACAAGCTCCCCATGGCTGAGCGCCTCACCACGCTGAGCAAGATGTTCAAGCTCACCGCAGAAGAGTCTGGCTCGCTCAACGGCTATGGCTCGCTCGACATGGTGACCGCGAACCAGATGATCGAGAACGCGATTGGCACCTTCCACCTGCCGCTCGGCGTCGGGCTGAACATGGTCGTCAACGAGCGCGAGTACATCGTGCCGATGGCCGTGGAAGAGCCGTCGGTCGTCGCCGCCGTCTCGTTCGCCGCGAAGATCGTGCGCGAGGGCGGCGGGTTCTTCGCCGAGGCCGACGATCCGATCATGATCGGCCAGGTCCAGCTGACCCGGTACGGCAACCCCGAGGAAGCGACCGCCAGGCTGCTCGCCCACAAAGAGCAGCTGCTCGCGCTCGCCAACAGCTTCCACCCCTCGATGCTCAAGCGCGGCGGAGGAGCCAAGGACATCGACGTCCGCGTGCTGCCCGCGCCCGAAGGCCCGAAGGCGGAAGCGATCCTGGTGCTGCACCTGTACGTCGACACCCAGGAGGCGATGGGCGCCAACCTGATCAACACCATGGCCGAAGGGATCGCTCCGATGGTGGAGCAGATCACCGGCGGCAAGGTGTACCTGCGGATCCTCTCCAACCTGGCCGACCGCCGCCTCGCGCGCGCGACCTGCCGGATCCCGGTGCCGGCGCTGGCGGACTTCGATCTGCCCGGCGACGCGATCGCCGAGGGCATCGTCCAGGCCAGCCGGTTCGCGCTCGCCGATCCGTACCGCGCCTGCACCCACAACAAGGGCGTGATGAATGGGATCGACGCGGTCGCGATCGCCACCGGCCAGGACTGGCGGGCGATCGAGGCCGGCGCGCACGCCTACGCCGCGCGCGACGGGCAGTACCGCCCGCTGTCGACCTGGACCCTCGAAGAAGGCCACCTCGTCGGGCGCATCGAGATGCCGCTCGCGCTGGGCACCGTCGGCGGGCCGATCAAGATCCACGCGGGCGTGCAGGCGGCGCTGAAGGTGCTGCGGGTCACCAGCGCGCGCGAGCTGGCGATGGTGATGGTCTCGGTCGGGCTGGCGCAGAACTTCGCCGCGGTGCGGGCGCTGGGCTCGGTCGGAATCCAGAAAGGGCACATGGCGCTCCACGCCCGCTGTGTCGCGGTCACCGCCGGT
>JAGSPQ010000265.1 GCA_018262385.1 Myxococcaceae bacterium
AACCCCTCGGGGACGGTGGTGCCGAGCATCACGTCGCCCACCGCGCGAAGCCGCAGGGTCGGCTCGGGCGCCTGGGTGAGGACGAGCAGCAGCAGCGACAGCACGGCGCTCAGCTCAGCACGAGCGCGGTGGTGGAGTCGGCGCCGAACTTCGTCAGGTTCACGCCCACGCTCTTGAGCAGGGTGAGGAACAGATCCGACTTGTGGGGCTCGTTGCTGAACACCAGGTGCTTGCCCGGGCTGAGCGCGCCGCCCGCACCACCGGCGATGATCACCGGCAGGTTCTTGTGCTCGTGCAGATCGCCGTCGCCGATCTCCGACGAGAGGAAGATGCAGCTCTTCGCCAGCACCGACTCGCCGCCCTCGTCGATCGCCTTCAGCTTGCCGAGGAAGTAGGCGAACTGCTCCATCTGCCAGATCAGGATCGACTTCAGCTGGGCGAGGTTGCTGGCGACGCCGTGGTGGTGCGAGGTCCCGTGCCAGCCGGCGTTGATCGGCGCGCCGTTGGCGGTGAGGAACGGGAACGCCAGATCGCTGCCCGCGCGATCGAACATGAAGGTCGAGACCCGGGTGACGTCGCACTGGAAGGCGAGCACCATCACGTCGATCAGCTGCTTCACCTGGGTGCGGATGTCGCCGGTCGGAGGCGGACGAGTGCCCGGCATGCAGGCCGCGGTGCCGGCCGGAGCGGCCAGCCGCTGCTCGAGCTCCCGCACCCCGTTGAGGTAGCCGTCGAGCTTCTGCTGATCGCCGCTGCCGAGCCTCGCCTTCAGCCCGTTGGCCGACGCCAGCACCGAGTCGAGCACGCTCTTGCGGTAGAACAGCCGCTTCTGCCGCTCGGCCATCGTCAGGTTGGCTTCGGGGCCGGCGAAGAGGCGATCGAACAGGCTGCCGGCGCGGGTCTCCTTCGCCAGCGGGGTGTTCGCGTCCGCCCAGGCGATCGCGCTGCGAATCGGCACGTCGCCGCCGTCCGAGTCGGTGCCCAGCTCGATCGACGGGTAGCGGGTGAACTGCTTGAGCTGCGCCGCCGCCGCCTGGTCCATCGAGAGGCCGCCCAGCGTCCCTGCGCCGCCGGGCGAGATGCAGCTCAAGAAGCTGCCGGTGCCGCGGGCGTGGCCGCAGCTGATGTTCGACAGCTCGGCGGGAGGGTTGCGGATCCCGGTCAACACCTGGACGTCGCTCTTGAACGGCAGCAGCGGCTGGAGAATCGGGCTCAGCGTGTAGTTGGTGCCGGTGCCACTCGGAGTCCAGTCGTCCTTCAGCGCTCCGCCGGTGGTGGTGCGGTAGTAGCCGTTGGGCAGGTACCAGCCGACCAGCCGCAGCGCCTTCCCCGCCTGGGCGTGGGCGGTGCGGGGGATCATCGCCTCGAGGAACGGCAGGCTGAGCGCCACGCCCGAGGCGCGCAGCATCGTGCGGCGAGAGAGTTGAAAGCGGCTCATCGTGTCACCGGGAGCGCGCCGCGGCGCTGGCTGAACTGACGGGTCTTCACCACCTGCAGCGCCAGCTCGGTGAGGCGATTGCCGTTCTTCGTCATCTGCTCGGTCAAGGTGTCGAGCGCGCAGCCGTCGGTGGCGTTGTTGAGCTCGCGGCCGATCGCGTAGGTGAGCATCTTGCGCGAGATGCAGCGCGGCACCCGCGCGTCGTCCTTGAGCACCTTCGACAGCTCGCCCGCTCCATCGAAGGTCCGGCCGTCGGGCAGCCCGCCGGTGGCGTCGATGGTGAGCGTGCCGTCCTTGTCGCGCCAGTGGCCCACGCCGTCGAAGTGCTCGAGCGAGAAGCCGATCGGATCCATCTGCACGTGGCAGCCGGAGCAGGCGACGTTGGTGCGGTGCGCCTCGGCGAGCTGGCGCAGCGTCTTGCCGGTGGCGTCGACTCCCTCGGGCAGCCCGGGCACGTTGGGCGGCGGCGGAGGAGGCTCCTGGCACAGCAACTGGTCGAGCACCCACTTGCCGCGCTTCACCGGCGAGGTGCGGTTGGGCACCGAGGTCAGGGTGAGGATGCTGCCGTGGGTGAGCAGCCCGCCGCGCTGGGGGGTGGTGAGCTCGACCCGCTGCATCGCCGGCCCGGTGATGCCGCTGATCCCGTAGTGCCCGGCGAGCCGTTCGTTGAGGAAGGTGTGGCGGGCGTCGAGCAGCTCGAGCGCGCTGCGGTCTTCGCGAATGAAGCTGCGCATGAACAGCAGCGTCTCGTCGCGCATCGCGGTCTTCAGCGCGCCGTCGAAGCCCGGGTAGACGTCGAGCGCGGGGCTGGCCGGGTTCAAGGTGCGCAGCTTCAGCCACTGGGCAGCGAACACCTCGACCAGGGCGTCCGAGCGGGGGTCGGCGAGCAGCCGGCGCGCCTGGATCTCGAGGCTGGCCGGATCCGACAGGGTGCCCTGCTCGGCCGCCCGCAGCAGCTCGTCGTCGGGGGTGCTGGCCCAGAGGAAGTAGGACAGCCGGGTCGCCAGCTCGACGTCGCTGACCGGGTGAGCGGCCACGCTGTCGGGCTCTGCGTCGTGCTCGGTCTTGAAGAGGAACTCGGCCGAGGTCAGCGCCCGCTTGAAGCCGAGCCGGATGCCGGTCTGGAAGTCGTCGCCCTGGGCCTTCGCCAGCGTCACCATCGCCACCAGCGCGTCGAGCTCGTCCTCGGTGACCGGGCGGCGGTAGGCGCGGTGGGCGAACTCTCCGAGGATCTTGCGCGCGCAGACGTCTTCGCCCTCGGTGACCGGATTGCACGCGAAGGTCCGCGTCCGCAGCGCCTCGCGGGCGGGGTTGGGCGGGTTGTTCGGCCCCTCGACCTTGAGGAAGTCGACGCCCAGGTCGCGGTCGTAGGCGCGCGCCGAGTTGGGGTTGCGGATCTGGATCCGGTGATTGCCGGCCGCCACCGTCACCGGCACGGTGATCGTCGCCGGGCTGGCCCGCGCGGCGGTGACGTCGCTCTGGTGCACCACCTTCCCGTCGAGCAGCACGTTGAGCTTGGCGACCACCGCGCCCGCCTGGAACACCCGCACCGACAGCAGGTAGTCGCCGTCGGCGGGGAACGCCTCGAGCTTGTCGAGGTAGTAGTCGTGCTCCCAGATGTCGAGGGTCGCCGTGGGCGGGGTGCCGGCGGTGGAGTTGACCGGCCCGAAGCAGGTGTAGTCGGAGCCGGGCGGAGCGGTGCCTCCGGGGCACATCGCCGCGTGCAGCGCTCGGGCGTCGTAGCGCTGAGAAATCGGAGCGGCCGGCGGCAGCAGCGCGGCGTCCACCACCCGGGAGGCGGTGCTCTCGTAGAGCTCGAGCAGCAGCGCAGACATCGCGAGCACGTCGCCGTTGTTGTCGAAGCTGGCCGACGGATCGGGCGGGAAGGTGTTGGCCGGGCTGGTGGTGTCGCCCAGCAGATCCCGCATCGTGTGGTTGTACTCGACCCGGTTGAGCCGCCGCAGGGTGACGTGCCCCGGATCCGCGCACGGGCCGCCGTTGATCAGCGTGCCGGGCACCTGGATCGTCCCTTCGCAGGAAACCAGCACCGCGAACGACGCAATTATTGCGAGGGCGCGCATTGGGGAACGGGGCCCTTAGCAACGAATGGGGGCAGGTGAAAAGCCGTGCTAGTCAGAACGTGTGTCGAAGAACGCGTTTCACATTCCCTCGCTCGACGGCTTGCGCGCGGTGAGCTTCGGGATCGTGTTCGTGGCGCATGCCGGGCTGGAGAAGTACGTGCCCGGCGGCTTCGGGGTGACGGTCTTCTTCTTCCTCTCGGGGTTTCTGATCACCACCCTGATGCGCACCGAGTTCGAGAAGTCGGGCACGGTCAGCCTGAAGGCGTTCTACCTGCGGCGGGTCTTACGAATCCTGCCCCCGTTCTACTTCGTGCTCACGGTGGCGACGGTGCTCACCGCGCTGCTGGTGCTGGCGGGCGAGCTCAACCGCCAGGCGGTGGCGGCCCAGTTCCTCCACTACGCCAACTTCTGGATCGTCAGCCACGGCTACTCCGGGCAGGCGCTCGGCACCGGCGTCTACTGGTCGCTGGCGGTCGAGGAACATTTCTACTTCCTCTTTCCGTGGCTCTATTTGCTGCTGCGGCGGCTGCGCGCCAGTCACCGGCGGCAGGCGGTGGTGCTGTGGAGCATCTGCGGCCTGATCCTGCTGTGGCGCTGCGTGCTGGTGTTCGGGCTCGACGCGCCGACCGATCGCACCTACCTGGCCAGCGACACCCGGTTCGACTCGATCCTCTTCGGCGCCGCGCTGGCGGTGTGGAACAACCCGGTGCTGGACGGAGATCCGAAGGGCAGCCCGGCGCTGTGGAAGTACGTGCTGCTGCCGCTGTCGATCGCGGTGCTGCTGCTGGGCTTTCTGTGGCGCGATGATCAGTTCCGCGAGACGGCCCGCTACACGCTGCAGGGCCTGGCGCTGGGGCCGATCTTCATGGTCGCGATCCGGTGGCCTCAATTTCTGCCCTTCCGGCTGCTCAATACGAAGGTGGTCTCCTTCGTCGGCGTGCTCTCGTATTCGCTCTACCTGACCCACCACGTGGTCATCTTCGGCGTTCACAAGTACCTGCCGCAGCTGCACGGCCTGGTCCAGGGCGCGATCGCCCTCGCCCTCGCGCTGACGATCTCCTACGGCATCTACCTTGCGATCGAAAAACCCTGCGCCAGGCTGCGCAAGCGGCTCAGTGCCTGAGAGCGTGAATCCGATGCGACCCTTCATCCTCGTTGCGATCCTGATGTGCTTCTTCGGCTGCAAGTCCGGCTCGGCGTCGGCGGCCGGGCGCGATTACCAGAAGCCCGCCAGGCCGGCGAAGGGGATGACGCCCGCGCCGCTGCTGTCGCGGGGGAAGTCGGTCGACACCAACCTGATCGCCAGCAGCGCCGGCAAGCTCACCGACGGCAAGTACAAGGACGGCTCGTGGGCGGCGAAGCTGCCGACGGCGGAGAAGCCGGCGTGGGTGGCGATCGAGATCGGCCCCGGCCCCGAGAAGCTGCTGCTGGCGTGGACCGCGTCGGGAAGCTTCAACCACCTCGAGACCCAGTACGGCGGGCCGGGCAGCTACCGGATCGAGGTCTCCCCGAATGGAAAGGACTGGAAGACGGTCGTCACCGTCCCCGACAACGCCTACCGCACCCGCGCCCACGGGTTCGACTTCACCGGCAACCGCTGGGTCCGCTGGGTGGTGACCGGCCCGAGCAAGGACACCTACAAGTACGGGATCCAGCCGGACGAGCTCGACGTCCACGACATCAGCGGCGGAGCCGACGACACCTGGTTCTTCCTCGGCGACAGCATCACCGCGATGTCGTTCGATCGCAGCCCGACCAGCCAGCCGTCGTTCGCCGAGCTGATCGCGAAGAAGCACCCCGGCTACTTCCCGATGATGCTCAACGGCGGCCAGGGCTTCGAGAAGAGCAGCGAGGGGCTCGCCCGCCTGCCGCTGCTGCTCAAGCAGCACCCCGAGGTGAAGCACTGGGCGATCGGCTACGGCACCAACGACTCGGCGGGCAACAACCCGAACACCGCCGACTTCGCCAACAACCTCGAGGCGATGGTGGCGATGCTGAAGGCCAACGGGCGAGTGCCGATCCTCGCGCGGATTCCGTACGCGCCGGCGGAGCACGACACGGTGCCGCAGTTCAACGAGGTGATCGACGCGGTCACCAAGCGGCACGGGCTGACCCCGGGGCCGGATCTGTACGCCCACTTCAAGGCCCACCCGGACGAGCTGAAGGACGGGCTGCACCCGAACGACAAGGGCACGGTGTCGATCAACCGGCTGTGGGCGGCGGCGGTCGACGCGCTGTATTGAGCGGCGCCCAAAGAAAAAGCCCGGCGCCCCGACGAAGCGGGACACCGGGCCTGAAACGAACACTGCCGACGGTCAGTTGTAGTTGG
>JAGSPQ010000266.1 GCA_018262385.1 Myxococcaceae bacterium
CGATCTCTGGCGAAGGCGGCAGAGCAGAGCAGGGACAAGACGAAGGCGGTGCGCATCGAACTCAGGACCCCTCTGGCCCGGCCACGGTTCCACCGAAGCTCACTTGCACTTCTTCGACTGCTGGTTGCAGGCGTCGGTGCAGGCAGCCGTGGCCGTCTGGAAGTTCCGGCTCTCGACCGTATTCGAGCTCACCGCCCCCTGCCGCGGCGCCTCGGGGCAGGAGTTGAGGCACGCGTGGTAGTCCTTCTTGCAGGACTCGCTCATCCCCGCGGTGCTGACCGTGGCGCACGAGCACAGCAGCACCAGGAAGAGTCCGCGCATCCGATCACTCCGGGGGAGCCCGCGAGGGGTTCTTCACCCCCATCAGCTGCGCGGTGATGAAGTCATCGAGGTCGCCGTCGAGGAACTTGTCGACGTTGCCGGTCTCCATCCCGGTGCGCAGGTCCTTCACCATCCGGTAAGGGGCAAGCACGTAGGATCGGATCTGCGAGCCGAACGAGATGTCTTTCTTCTGATCCTCGGCCGCGTTGCGCACGTCGGCGCGGCGCTTCATCTCGAGGTCGTACAGCCGGGCCCGCAGGATCTGGAACGCCATGTCGCGGTTGGCGCTCTGCGACCGCTCGGTCTGGGTGGTGATCAGGATCCCGGTCGGCAGGTGGCGCAGCTGCGCGGTCGACGAGGTCTTGTTGACCTTCTGGCCGCCGGCGCCGCTGCCGCGGATGAACTTCAGCTCGTAGTCCGTCTCCGGGATCTCGATCTTCACCTCGTCGTCGATCTCCGGATAGACGTCGACCGAGACGAAGCTGGTCTGCCGGCGGGCGTTCGAGTCGAAGGGGCTGATCCGCACCAACCGGTGCACCCCGACCTCGGCCTTCAGGTACCCGTAGGCGAAGTCGCCCTGAACGTGGAGCGAGACGTTCTTGAAGCCCGCCTCTTCGCCCGGGACCGCGTCGCTGATCTCGACCTTCCAGCCGCGCTTCTCGCAGTAGCGGGTGTACATCCGCAGCAGCATCGCCGCCCAGTCCATCGACTCGGTGCCGCCCGCTCCGGCGTTGATGTCCATGAAGCAGTTGC
Source organism: Myxococcaceae bacterium (assembly GCA_018262385.1). Lineage (GTDB taxonomy): Bacteria > Myxococcota > Myxococcia > Myxococcales > Myxococcaceae > JAGSPQ01. The sequence continues at coordinate 1,075 of JAGSPQ010000266.1, forward strand.
GGCGGTCGTTCTCGCCCGAGAGCATCTTCGCCAGCTCGAGCTGCTTGACCTGCGTCTCGACGTCGCCGAGCGCACCCATCGCCTCGACCCGGGTCGCCTCGTCGTTGGCCTCGGTGGCCAGCTCGAGCAGCGTCTTCCCGTCGTCCAGCCCGCGCTGCGCCTTCTCCCACGAGGCCAGCGATTGCTCGAGCAGCGTCTTCTCTTTGAGCAGCCCCTGCGCCTTGACGTTGTCGTCCCAGAAGTTGGGCAGCGTCGAGTCGCGTTCGATCAGCGCGATGCGGCTCTTCTTGCGATCGAGGTCAAAGACTCCCCCGGAGGCCCATCAGACGCCCCTGGAGATCTGAGATTGTTTCCTGCGTGTCCTTCGCCATGCGCGCTCCCTAGCACAACCCTGTCTACCCATCGTCGGCCGGTTCTTCATGACGATCGGCCCATGCTGAGGTTAGAAGCCGATCAATCCACCGTTAGAAGCCGATCACTCCACCCGCAGGCTGATGAAAGGTCGATACCCATGAAATTCGAGCTCGCCCCCCTTCCGTACGCGAAAGACGCGCTGGCGCCGCACCTCACCGCGGAGACCCTCTCGTTTCACTACGAGAAGCATCACCAGACGTACATGACCAACCTGAAGAACCTGCTGGCCGGCAAGCCCGAGGCCGACAAGTCGCTGGAGGAGATCGTCAAGAGCGCCACCCCCGGGCCGATGTTCAATAACGCGGCGCAGGTGTGGAACCACGACTTCTACTGGACCTCGATGAAGCCCAACGGCGGGGGGGAGCCGACCGGCAAGCTGCTCGAGGCGATCAAGAAGGACTTCGGCAGCTACGCCGAGTTCAAGGGCAAGTTCCAGGACGCGGCGGTGAAGCAGTTCGCCTCTGGCTGGGCCTGGCTGGTGAACAACGGCGGCAAGCTGGAGATCACCACCACCTCCAACGCCGAGACCCCGATGGCGAAGGGTCAGACCTGCCTGCTGACCTGCGACGTCTGGGAGCACGCGTATTACATCGACTACCGGAACCTCCGGGCGAAGTACGTCGAGACGTTCCTCAACAGCCTGGTCAACTGGGACTTCGCTGCCGCGAACTTCAAGTAACCGGTCGGGCCCAGGTGCGGCGGCGGTGGTCGAGCCAGGTGCTGGCCGCCATCGCCACCGACACCGGCAGCACCAGCGCAATCAGGTTCCAGTTCTGCTGATCGAACATCGGCAGAACCTTCGCGAGCACGCCGAGCACGGCGGTCGCCGCCAGCGCCAGCCACGTCCACCGCAGGCCGGCGTGCGCGCGGGCACTGCCGAACACCATCATCACCCCCAGCGGCAGCGCGCCGAAGGTGATCGGGTTGATCAGGAACAGGTTCTCGTTGCGGTGCGCGACGGTGTGGTTGGTGAACAGCCCGACGAGGAAGAGGAAGACCCCCAGCGAGCCCCAGGTCAGCCCGATCAGCGCATTGAAGCCGCCCCAGGCGAGGCGGGGCAGCCGGCCTCCCCGGGCGTTCCAGCGGGTGAGGCCGAAGCCGGCCAGGCCGATCGCGCAGCCCACCAGCAGCAGCCTGAAGCTCCACTCCGGAGCATGCTCGGGGACCCGGGTGCCGTTCGTCGCCTGGAAGTAGTACGTCTTGCGCAGCACCGCCGGCTGGAGGGTGCCATCGGGGCCGACCACCTTCAGCCGATCGAGCTGCCGCTCGAGCTCATCGGGCAAGAACGCCTCTTCCCGTTCGGTGATCGGCCGATCGAGCTCGTCGTTCTGCAGGTAGTCGAGCACCAGGCTCATCGGCGGGCTGACGTACGAATAGCGCCGGGTCTGCTTTCGCAGCGACATCCGCGCCGGCGCCGAGGTCGCCTTCAGCAGCTGGCCCCCCAGCGCGCGGTCGATCAGATCCCTCGGGCGGGTCGAGCAGTTGTCGTTGTAGTGGTGGTACAGGTACTCGCGGTTCTGCGGCAGCACGTTGTCGGCCAGCGACCTGGCCAGCACCACCCGCTGGGGCGCAGTGAGGTTCAGCTCCTGCAGCCGGACGTCGCGGTTGTAGTGCCGGTAGGCCTCGTAGGTGCCGGTGACGTACTCGGTGTCCGCCACCCAGAACTCGAGCCGCCCCTGGACGAATTTGTGGAGGAAGCCGGTGCTGAAGTCGAACATCCCGTAGTTGTAGAGACGGGCCTGACGCAGCCGGCGATCCTCGACCACCAGCGCGGTGTGACCCCACCAGCTCTCGAGGCTCTCCCCCGGGCCAAAGGTGACGAGGGTGATGGCGAGATCCTCGCCCCGACTCTCTGCGGTGCCCCAGGGAACCGATTGGCTCAGCGCCGCGGCCAGGACGAGTGAAAGCACCCGATCCAAGTAGCGTCTTCATTCTCAACCGGCAACACCTGTCGCGTGGGCGAAGGCTACTGGTTGAACCAGCGCCGCTCGCTCTCTTCGTCTTTCTTCTTCGGATTGGTCAGCTCGACCGCCGTCTCGCCGGCGAGCGCGGGCTCGACCACCACGCTGGGCATGTGGGTCAGGGTGGCGTCCTTCGAGCCGCCCATCATCGTCACGTCGGCGGGAGGAACGGCGACGCCGGCCGCCTTCAGCGCGCCGGGACCCGCCAGGACCTGGGCGGGGGCCGCGGGAAGCGGCGGAGGAATGGCCACCGGGGCCAGGGCCGGTGCAGCAGCCGTCGCGACCGCAGGCATCTCAGGTTCCGTAGGGACCCGAGGAGCAGCGGCCGCCTCGTTAGGGTGCGCCTGGGCCACCTCCGGAGCGCCCGAGATGTTGTCGATCAGCGTGTCGCGAATGAACCCGCCGACGGACTTGCCCGAGCGCGCCGCGGCCATGTTCAGCGCCTCGACCAGGTCGGGAGTGGCTCGGAACGCCAGCGTCCGCACCGAGGCGAGCGTCTGGGTCAGCTGCTCCAGCGCGGTGCTCTGGCGGGCGATCGAGTAGTCGCCACTGTCGAGCATCGACTTGATCCGCCGGGCGAGGTCGTCCCGGGTACTCCATTGCCCGTCGAAAAGTATCGCCTCGGCATCGAGATCAATTGGCATCAGGCTCATGTCGGACCGAGCGTCACATCCCCTTAGACGAAAGATCAAGCTGCGTTGAACGGCGCCGGACTTGATGTAGGTGGGAATGAGGCGTTGGGGCCTGCTATTCCTCATGGTTCGAAGGTGCAGCCCGTGAAGGCCCCGGCCCTACTTCTCCTCCTCTGCTCAGCAGCCCTCGCTCAAACCGACGCGGGCGAATTGGCGCCCCCCCGCCAGGTGGGGGTGCGCGCGGTGCCCGAGCAGACCCAGCTGGGTGAGCCCTTCGTGGTCCAGGTGGTGATCACCCACGAGAAGGGCCAGCGGGTCGACCTGCGCACCCCCGGCGACCTGGGCGACTTCGATCTGGTCGAGTCGAAGCGATCACGGATCGACGGGCCGGAGTCCTCCACCACCACCTTCGATCTGAAGCTGTCGGCGTTCGCGATGGGCAAGCAGAAGACGCCCGCCTTCACCTTCGAGGCCTTCGAGGGATCCGCGGTTCGAACCTTCGTCGCGCCCGGCGCCGACCTCGAGGTGCTCAGCTCGCTGCCCGCCGACGTGGCCGAGAAGGGCGCCGGGCTGTTCGACGTGCGCCCGCCCCAGGAAGTGCCGATTCGCACCTGGCGGCTGCTGGTGGCCCTGGGCGCGCTGCTCGCGGCGGCGGCGCTCGGCTACGCCCTCTTCAAGTACCTCAAACGGCCCCGGCCGGTGGCGCCGGTGGCAGTGAAGGCGCCCGAGGCCCTGCACGTGCGGACGATCGCGCTGCTCGACGCGCTGCGGACCCAGGATCTGCCGGGCAAGGGCCGCTCGCGCGAGTTCTACTTCCTGCTCTCGGAGACGGTGCGCGGCTACCTCGGCGAGCGGTACGCCTTCGAAGCGCTCGAGAGCACCTCGTCCGAGCTGCTCGACAGCCTGCGCACGCTGCACACCCCCGGCCTGCAGATGAAGGAGCTCACCGGTTTCGTCCTCGACTCCGACCTGGCCAAGTTCGCCAAGGCCACGCCGTCGCCGGACGAGTGCAAAGCTTCGTTGGAGTTCGCCTATCGCGTCGTCTACGCGACCACCCCCGCCCTCGTCGCCCCTCCACTGGCCGATGCCAAACGACCTGCCCAACTTCAATAGCCCGCAGGCGCTCTGGCTGTTGCTGGGGCTGCCGCTGATCTTCGTCTGGGCGTGGGTCGAGCGGAAGCGCCGGGCAGTGCTGCGCTTCTCCGCCGCATCCGCCCTCGTCGCGCAGGGCCGCGGCCTGCGCCCGTGGCTTTCGTGGCTGCTGCCGGTGATGCGCGTGGGCGGCGTCGCGCTGGCGATCGTCGCGCTCGCCCGCCCGCAAGAGCGCGACGCGCGGGTGCGAGACCTCTCAGTCGAAGGGATCGACATCATGATCGCCTTCGATCTGTCGACCTCGATGGAGGCCGCCGACTTCCGCCCCCAGAACCGGCTGCACGTGGCAAAGGACGTGCTGGTCGAGTTCCTCGGCGCGCGCAGCAACGATCGGATCGGCCTGGTCGTCTTCTCGGGCGGCGCCTACACCCAGGCGCCGCTGACCCTCGACTACGGGGTGCTGAAGGAAGTGGTGAAGCAGCTGCGCACCCGGGTGCTGGAGGACGGCACCGCGATCGGCGACGCGCTGGCGACCTCGCTCAACCGGCTGCGCGACTCGGACGCCAAGAGCCGGGTGGTGGTGCTGATCACCGACGGCGACAACAACGCCGGGAAGATCTCCCCCCTCGACGCCGCTGCCATGGGGAAGAGCCTGCG
>JAGSPQ010000267.1 GCA_018262385.1 Myxococcaceae bacterium
ACAACCTCTATCTGCTCGGGCTGCTCGAGGAGTTCGGGATCGTGCCGGCCTCGGGGCGGGCGCCGTTCACCTTCTGGGGCCGGTTCCTGAGCGGCGAGCTGACCGCGGCGGTGTTCGTCGGCGGCACCGGGGGAATGGTGGTGCCCTCCAGCAACGTGCCCACCGCGATCGCGGACATCGCCAAGGCGCTCCACGGGAAGGTGACGGTCGGCGCCGCCCTCGGAGAGAAGGGCTGCGTCGACCTGCTGCTGCAGCACCTCGGGACGCCCAGGCCGAAGGTCTCCCGCGCGCAGCGGCTGTTCGCGGTCTCGGCCGACGACCTCGGGCCGTTCACCAACCCGCTGCTGCGGCTGGCGGTCGAGGCGGACGTCGAGCAGTTGATCCCGATGGCCGCCCAGGCGGTGAAGGAGATCATGAACCGCGATCCGCTCGAGGAGGATCCGGAAGGGTTCCCGCTGCGGGTGCGCCAGCGGGTGAAGAGCAAGCGCACCTACGTGCTGGAGGAGAAGGGCCAGCTGGTGTTCAAGATCGACGTCGGCTCGCGCAGCCAGTACGGCGCCGAGCTCGAGGGGCTGTTCACCGTCCCCGACGAGCGGCGGCGCGGGCACGCGACCTTGAGCCTGGGGCAGATCTCCCGCCACCTGCTCTCGTCGCTGCCGCGGCTGACGCTGCGGGTCGATGATCTCGATCCGGCGCTGGCGGGAGTCGCGCGGAAGGTCGGGTACCTGGCCGGCCGGGCGCAGCGGCTGGTGGTGATCGCGTAGGGCTTCGGCTCCGTGCGATGGTGGGCAGGTGCGGCGATTCCTGCTGGCCCTGCTGTGCTGTGGCTGTTCGGCGAAGGTGCTTCCTCCGGTCGATGCGGGGCCGACGCTCCCGCCGGTTCTGGCCCACGCGCACAACGACTACGAGCACCCCCGCCCGCTGCTCGACGCGCTCGATCAGCGGTTCGACAGCGTGGAGGCCGACCTCTACTGGTCGGGCACCGACCTCGGCATCTCGCACGGGGGGCCGCCGTTCAAGGGGACGCTGAAGGAGCTGTACCTCGAGCCGCTCAAGGCCCTGGTCGAGAAGAACGGCGGCTCGGTGCGCGGCGACGGCAAGCCGTTCTTCCTCTGGCTCGACTTCAAGGACTCGCTGGTCGAATCGCAGGACGCCGTCGCGGCCCAGCTGGCCGGCTACCCGATGCTCACCCGCTTCGAGGACGATCGCGAGGTGCCCGGAGCGGTCACCGTGGTGCTGACCGGGACCGCCGCCGCGAAGAAGGCGCTCGCCGACCGCGCGGCGCCGCGGTTCTGGATCCGAGACAGCAACAACTACGCCGACACCGACCCGGCTTCAGACCTGCGCTGGGGCTACTACGCGGTGAGCTACTGGACCTTCCTCTCGTGGGCGGGCGACGGCGCGATGCCCGCCGCGCAGAAGAAGCAGCTGAAGAACCTGATCGACGGCGCCCACGCGAAGGGACGCAAGCTGCGGATCTACTCGAGCCCCGATGCCCCCGAGTACTGGCGGGCGGCCCGAGAGCTGGGGCTCGACTTCCTCAACGCCGACGACCTGGCCGGGCTGCGGGCGACGCTCGACGCGCCCTAGATCTTCCCGGTGACGTAGAGGAACGCGAGGCACATCTCGTCGTCCGTCCCCTCGCCCCAGGTGACCGTCTGGCTGGTCGGGTTGTTCCAGCTGCACGACAGCTTCAGCCGGCTGTTGGCGCTCATCGGCACGCCCCTGGGCGCAGAGAAGAAATAGAACTGCTGCCACTGGAAGTCCCACTTCGGGATGTCGACCAGGCAGGTGTCGGCGCCGGTGGTCCCGGTGGGAGGCAGGATCTCCACCTTCGCCGTCGCGCCCTTGGTGTGCAGGTGGGGGATCACGCCCCAGATCGTCGCGTCCACCGGCAGCTCGAACTCGATCGACCGCGCGTAGCCCATCGAGTTGGGCGGGATGGCGAACTTCTTGTCCACCAGCGGGAACATCTGCGCGTGGTACGGCACCGGGTTGACCGAGTACTGCAGCTTCACCTGCGTCTCCTCGGGGATCGCGGTGGTCTGCGAGAGGTTGTAGTGGACCTGCATGATCAGCACGTCGCCGGCGAACAGCGACACCCCGGTCTGCCCGGGGAAGCGGGTCACGCCGCTGCCCGGCACCCAGCCGCCCACCATCTTCGGCGCGTCGGTGCCCGGCCCTCCGAAGCACTGCCAGCCCAGCCCCTCGGGCGAGCCATCCTCCAGCGCCATCGCCTCGGCCTTCGGCACCGTGTAGAGCAGCACGTGGTGCACCGCGCGGCGATCTCCCGGCACCACCTCGAAGCCGATCAGATCCCGGGTGCTGGTCAGATCCGGATCGAGGATGAAGCAGCGGTAGTCGTCGACCCGCTTCTTGTCCGCGGCGAACTGGTTGGGGGTGTAGGGCGCGGCCGCCTTGACCGTCTTGTCCACCCACGGCAGCTCGGCCCCGGTCGGCTTCAGCGGGTGCTGGTCCGCCACGTCGCCCAGCAGCGCGCCCTGCTTGTCGAAGTCGACCAGCAGCGCGATCTCGCTCTGGGTCAGCCGGCGCTCGCCCTTGTACGAGTTGCAGTCGGCCGAGGCGACCCACGGCGGCATCCGGTGGGTGGACACCGCGTTGGCGACCTGGGCCGAGTGCTCCTTCACCTCTTCGTAGGTCTGCAGCGCGAACGGGGTGATCCCCCCCGGCACGTGGCAGGTCGCGCAGCGGGTGGCGATGATCGGCTGCACGTCGCGGTACCAGTTGGCCCGCGGATCAGGCTTGGCCGGCGGCGCGCCACAGGCGGCGGTCAGGGCTGCAGCGACAACGAGGAGGAAGGGCGCGCGGAAAACCTGCATCGGGGCCATATAGAGGCCTAATGGCAGCCAGTGCAAACCGTCACGGCTGGGGGTGGACCGTCGCCCCCTCGCCCTTCGGAGCGCGGAAGAAGTCGAGCGGCGCCTGGCGGAAGCGGCGCAGCACCGCGCGGAACAAGCCGAACTGGGCGAGCGCTCCGACCTCGCGGGCGCGCAGGGCGACGAACAGCGCGAGCGAGAAGCTGACCCCGAAGTTGCACAGCCCGATCACGCCGATCGCCGCCAGCGACCAGAGGCAGTCGGCCTCCAGCACCCGCTCGGGGCCGAGGGTCAGCCCGGCGAAGGTCAGCTGCCCGGTGGCGAAGGTGACGTGCCGCACCTCGATCGGAATGCCCACCAGCAGGCCGAGCACCGGCGACAGCCCGAGGAACACCCCGAGGCTGACGCTGCCGCCGAAGCCGGAGATGTTGTTGAGCAGGAAGCGGGCGAAGCGGGCCGAGCGCTCGCTGCCGACCAGGCTGCGCAGGCCGCGGCTGCTCGCGATCGCCTCGTGCAGCTTGTTGACCACGAACCAGTTCTCCATCGTGCCGCCGGCGATCGACGCCGCCCAGAGGAAGACGCCGGTCAGCATCGCGTAGGGAATCGTCGCCGAGCCGAACGGGTGGTGCTTGTGAACGACCTTCACCGCCTGATCCAGCTCGAGCAGCCAGCCGCCGGTGAGCAGGTACACCCCCAGGTTGAGCAGGATCGCCCCCGGGATCACCATCCCCAGGTTGCCCACCACCGCCGCGAGCTGGCTGCGAAACGCGCGCGCCACCTGCTCGACCAGGGGGCCGAGATCCGCCGCCTCGGGGGTCTCGAGCCCGGTGGTGGTCTCCTTGATCGCGCCGGCCAGCGTCGCCGCGGTCATCGCCGGTTGCTTGGTGGCGAGGGTGAAGCCCAGCATCTGCATCGCGACGAAGCCGGTGGCGTAGTTGAGCGCGTTGGCGATCCCGTCGATCAGCGGCGGCAGCCCCGCCCAGCCCATCACGAACTTGAGGAACACCGAGAACGCGGTGAGCGCGCCGCCGCCCCCGGCCGAGGTCACCATCTCGTGCTGCTCGTCGCGGGTGCGGGTGACGTAGTGCTCACCGCCGTGGCCGGCGCGCTCGATCACCCGCTGGGCGAGCAGCTTGCTGTTGGCGCGGAACAGCTCGGCCAGCGAGCGGTCGCGCACTCCGCCCCGGACCAGGGTCGAGAGCAGCCGGGCGGGCGCGCCGGCAATCGGCTCGGCAGAGAGCACCGTCACCAGCGCGTAGAGGCGATCGAGCTGCCGGTTGATCAGCTCGAGCCGGTAGACGAGGTCGACGCTCACTCCGGTCTCGTCGAGGGTGGCGACCACTTCCCGGGTGCCCCTGCGGCAGGCGGCGATGCACTCGCGGCACTGCACCTCGCTGGAGCCGGCGCCCTTCTCGCCGGTGACCCAGACGCGAACCAGCTTCGGCAGCGCGAGGAAGGGGGAATCGCGCAGCGCGGCCGAGCTGCGGCTGAGGCGCCGGCGGACCTCATCGGCCAGGCCGTTGGCGCTCACCCGCACCGCGAGCAGCACCGCCGCGTCGCGCATCGAGGCCCGCAGCGGCTCGAGCCCGGCGCCGGAAGGAACCGCCAGCGCCGACAGCAGCCGGCGCGAGAGCGCGGGCGGCAGCGACTCGAACCAGGCGACCGCGTGCTGATTGGGAAGCAGGCGGAACAGCAGCCGCGCCAGATCGCCTTCCACCGGCGGCTCGGGGAGGATCAGCTTGCTCAGCCGGCCCATCGCCTCGGTGAAGACGGCCTGGTGGGTGGGCAGCCCGGTGTCGGTGAACAGCCGCACCCCGTCGCTCAGCTCGAAGCTGCGCGCGACCACCACCCGCAGCGCCGACAGCTGCTCGGGCAGCAGCTCGAGCGCGTCGAGCAGCAGGATCAGCCGGGCGGTGGCGTTCGAGGTGCCCCGCTGGCGCCCCGGCACCCGCCCGCGCTGGCGCAGCCAGGCGGACAAGTCCTCGAGCCACTCGGCCTGCCCCGAGAACGCGGCGTGGGGATCGAGCTGCACCAGCAACGCGTGCAGCCGGCGCACGCAGCGGTTGTCCGGCTCGGCGGCGGAGAAGCGGGTGACGAAGTTCGCCGGGTTGAGCAGGCTGGCTTCGGACGGCACCGCGGGGGCCGCCGCGGAGATGTCGGACGCACTCATCGGGACCCTGCCTCTTAGCCCAGTGTTCGCGCGCCGCCGACCGGTTGCGCTGCGAACGAAGAATTCCGGTGTGGCGTTTCGCCACGGCCCGGGCTCAGGCGCTGCGCAGCGACTGCCCGTCGTACAGCCCCTCGATCAGCGCGGCGTGGGTCTTCTCCACCGACCGGCGCTTCACCTTCAGGGTGGGGGTGAGCCCGCCGTTCTCGACGGTCAGCTCCTCGGTGAGCACGCGGAAGCCCTTGATCGTCTCGTACCGCGCGAGCTTCGCGTTGGCGGCGGTGATCGCGGTGGCGATCGCCTGGTGGGTGGGCCCTTGCGGATCGAACGCCCCGCGCGCCGACGGCTCGGCGGCCCGGGCGGCGGCGAGCGCCCCCTCTTCCAGCGTCACCAGCGCGACCAGGTAGGCCCGGCGATCGCCATGCACCAGGACCTGGCTCACCCGCGGGTCCTCCTTGATCACCGCCTCGAGGTTCGCCGGCGCGATGTTCTTTCCTCCGGCGGTGATGATCAGGTCCTTCTTGCGATCGGTGATCTTGAGAAAGCCGTCGGCGTCGATGGTCCCGATGTCGCCGGTGCGAAACCAGCCGTCGGGAGCGAACGCCGCCGCGGTGGCCTCCGGATCCGACTCGTAGCCCTTGAACAGCCCGGGCGACTGGATCTCGATCTCGCCGTCCTCGGCCAGGCGCAGCTGCACGCCCTTGATCGGCTTGCCGACGGTGCCGAAGCGGTAGGCCCGCAGGGTGTTGAGGGTGACCGGAGAGCTGGTCTCGGTCAGCCCGTAGCCCTCGGTGACCAGCACCCCGAGCGCGTGGAAGAA
>JAGSPQ010000268.1 GCA_018262385.1 Myxococcaceae bacterium
GCTGCCCACGGCCCGCCCGAGCCGGCCGGCGGTGGCGATCGGCGAAGACGCTCCGGCGACGCTGATGCATCACGCCCCCGAGCCTGACGAGGAAAACGAGCCCACCGCGGTGATCCCGATTTCTCCGAAGCCGGCGCCCGCCAAGCCCTCGGCCCCGAAACCAGCGCTCGCGAAACCAGCGCTCGCGAAACCAGCGCTCGCGAAACCAGCGCTCGCGAAACCGGCGCCCGCGAAACCGGCGCCCCCGGAGCCAGCGGCCTCTGAGCCGGCACCCTCTGAGCCGGTGCCCTCTGAGCCGGTGCCCTCTGAGCCGGTGCCCTCTGAGCCGGTGCCCTCTGAGCCGGCGCCCTCTGAGCCGGCGGCCCCGGAACCGACGGTCGCGATGCGGCCCCCGGCGCAGCCGGCGCCCGCGAAGCCGGCGGCCACCCACGAGGCGATCTGGGAAGACGAGTCGATCTCGAAGCCGACCGGGATGCGAACCCTGGACGGGCTGATCCCGAAGATCGACAACCCGCGCCCCTCCCGAAGTTACGACGACGAGGACGAGGCGCCGGCCCGCAAGCGGTGGCCGCTGGTGGTGGGAGCGGTGGTGCTCGCCGGCTTCGCGGCGACGTTCGCCCTCACCCGCTCGGGCAAGCCGGCGGAAGTCGCAGCTGCGGCTCCGGTGCCCGCGCCGGTCAACGCCGAGCCGAAGCCCGCCGAGCCGGCCCCGGCAGAGAAGAAACCGGCCCGCACCCGGCCGCCCGGCCCGCTGACCGCCAGGGGGCTGCAGGTCCGCGCCGACACCTTGATGGACCTGCTGAAGAAGGTCGCGCCCAACACCACCTACGACGCGCGGGTCGAGCTGCGGAAGCTGCGGCGCAGAGCCGAGGCGAAGCCCGATGCCGCCGAGCTCGAGGCGATCTCCGACGGGCTCGATGCGTGGGAGGACTACTACCTTCCGCGCTGAGCGCCGCTTCAGAGCTTCCCGCGCAGCGCATCCACCGGGTTGAGCCGCGACGCGCGCCAGGCCGGAACCAGGCCGGCGATCACCGTGGCGCCGACGGTGCCCAGCGCACCGAGCCCCGCGACCAGCCAGTCGACCGACGGCCGCACCACCCCGCTCTGAAAGCCGAAGTAGCGGCCGGGGATCCCGACCGCGCCGAGGATCGAGATGGCGAGCACGCCGAGCACGACTCCCGCGATCGCGCCGACGACTCCGAGCAGCGCGGCCTCGTAGAGGAACAGCCGCTGGACGTCGCGCCGCCGCATCCCCACCGCCAGCTGGGTTCCGATCTCGCGCACCCGCTCGTAGACCGCGCCCGAGGTCGCCGCCCCGAGCAGCGTCACCACCACCGCGCCGAGCAGCAGGCCGGCGAAGCCGATCAACCAGTTCATGTAGCTGATCACGTCGCGCCAGATCCCCAGCACCTCGCCCCAGGTCTGCACCTCGTACTCCGGGCCCAGCTCGGCGCGCAGCCGCACCGCCACCGCGTCGACCTCGTCGAGCGAGCCGGTCGCGATCCCGTACTCGGTGACTCTTCCCTCGAGCCCGGTGAGCTGCTGCGCGGTCGGCAGCGGCAGGGCCACCTGGCGGCGGCTGTCGAGCACCGCGCCCGCATCGTTCATCGCCAGCAGCGTCAGCGTCAGCGCGTTCACCCGGCCTCCCGCGCTGGTCGACTGCAGCTGGACCCGTTCGCCGGGCTCGAGGCCGATCGCCTTCAGCAGCGCCCCGCCCACCACCACCGAGCCCTCGGGCATCGACGCGCCCTCGAGGAACTCGTCGAACGCCTTCGGGCACACCTTCACCTCGACGGCCGGCTCGACCCCGCGGCCGACGAAGTTGGTCTGCCCGCGCGGGCTGCCCACCAGCCCGGAGAAGAGCAGCCGCCCGCTGACCGCGGTCACTCCGGGCACCGAGAGGATCTTCGCCCGCAGCTGCGGGGCGTCGGCGAACGCCAGGCTGAGCGGGGTCGCCATCGCCGACTTCGCGTAGCCGATGCGGTGCACCTGGATCGCGCCGACCTTCGCCAGCACCGAGGTCTCGATCAGCCAGGTGAGAAAGCCGGTCGACAGCCCTGCCACCAGCAGCAGCGCGGTCACTCCGAGGGCGCCGGTGAGCGAGAGCAGCACGGTGCGCCGGCGGTGGCGCAGGAGGTTTCGTCCGGCGAGCCGCAGCAGCGCGTTCATGGAGCGGCGAGCGCCTCCGCCGCCGACAGCTTGCTGAGCCGCCGCGCCGCGATCCCCGAGGAAATCGTCGCCCCCAGCACGCCCGCGACGGTGATCCCCCACCGCCACAGGCTGTCGAGGGCCGGGTGGATGTCCTGCTCGAGCGCCGCGCCGGGCGCCGCGAGCTTCAGCCCATGCCAGTCGATCGCCGCCAGCACCCCTTCCCCGATCAGCAGCCCGAGCGCGCTGCCGATCAGCCCCAGCAGCAGCCCCTCGAGGACGAAGAGCGCCACCACCCGCCGCCGCCGCATCCCGATCGCCAGCAGGGTGCCCACCTCGCGCACCCGATCCATCACGCTCATCAGCTGCAGATTGCCGACCCCCAGCAGCACCACCGCGAGCACGATCCCGCTCATCAACAGGCCGAAGACGTCCTGCGCCTTCTCGACGTCGCGCAGCACCGGGACCCGCTCGCGGAAGGTGTGAACCTCGAAGGAGGGCCCAAGCGCGGCCTCCAGCCCCCGCTTCACCTCGGCGAGCCCGTCGAGCCGGTGGACCGCGATCGCGTACTCCGCCACCCGCCCTTCGCTGCGCAGCAGCCGCTGGGCGAGGCCGAGGGTCACCAACCCCTGGCGGACGTCTCCGGGGAACCCCTGCCCGACCGAGCCGATGATCTTCACCACCTCGCCGTTGAGCGCCTCGTCGCGATCGGACGCCAACAGCGCCGGCTGGGCGTCGGTCAGCTCGGGCGAGGGCATCGGCAGCCCGAGCGCTTCGCCGAAGGTGGAGTCGAGCAGCAGCTGCGGCGCGGTGCCTTCCAGCCACTGGCTCGCCCAGCGGACCCGCCGCGGCGCCACCTGCGCCTCGAGCAGCGGGTCGACCGCGATCGCCATGAAGTAGGCGGCTTCCTGGTCTCCGGGCGGCGCGAGCGCGGCGCCGAAGTAGATCCGCGGGGCGATCGCCTTCACCCCCTGCACCGCGAGCAGCTTCTCGCGCAGCTGCGGGGTGTCCTCGAAGTCGAGCTGCAGCGGCATCATCTGGGCCGCGTCGGTGTACCCGGTGCGGTGCACCTGCAGCGCGCCGATCGAGCCGTCGACGAAGATCGAGACGTTCAGCTGCTGGATTCCCCCCACCACGCCGCGGAGGGTCACCACCGCCGCGATGCCGAGCGTGAGCGCGGTGATCGCCAAAGCCACCCGTCGCGGGTGCCGCAGCAGGTTGCGGCCGGCAAGAGTCAGGAGCTTCAACCGCCCCACTATGCTCCAACCCGGTGCGGACTAGAGTCTGAGGCCATGAGCCTCGTCATCGATTGGGAAGCCATGTTCGTCGCCGCCGAGGCGGCCCGAAAGCGCGCCCACGCCAGGTACTCGAAGTTCTTCGTCGGAGCGGCGCTCGGTTGCGAGGACGGGACGATCATCGCCGGCTGCAACGTGGAGAACGCCAGCTACGGCCTCACCGTCTGCGCCGAGCGGAACGCGATCGCCCGCATGGTCTACGAAGGGAAGAAGCTGATCGCGGTGGCGATCGTGGTCGACAGCCAGAAGCCGACCCCTCCGTGCGGAATGTGCCGGCAGGTGATGGCGGAGTTCGCCCCCGCCTCGATGGAGGTAAGGAGCCGGAATCTGGAGGGTTCCGAGGAGCGCTACACCCTCGGCGGCCTGCTGCCTCACGCGTTCACTGCGGAATTCCTCTAACCGTTGCGGGTTGTTGGCCCCATGCAACGGAACTTTGCGACTTTGGCCTCCACGGGGTGTCAAGCCACTCGATGAGCACTGACAATCTGGATGGCCGGTTCACCGTCAAAGGTCCGCTTCGCTGCGCAGGGGTCGGCTCGCTGGTCTGCGCCCAGGACAACAAGGACGGGGCCCGCACCGCGATTCGGCTGATCCCGCAACTGGCGCAGGGGAAAGAGGCGGTCGCCGCCGCGCTGCGGATGCCGCTGCACCCGGTGCTGCCGCGGGCGCTCGGCTCGGGCGCGCTCAACGACTCGGCCTGGGTGGCGCTCGACTTTCCGGAAGGCGAGCTGCTCACCAACCGGATTCCGCTGACGACTCCGGCGCTGCTGACGATGGGCTCGATGATCGCCGGCGCGCTGACGGCGCTGCACCAGAACAAGATCATTCACGGAGAGCTGTCGAGTGAGTCGGTGCTGGTCGTCCCCGCCCCGGGCGGAGATCGCTTCGTGCTGTTCGACGCGCCGCTGGTGGTGATGAACCGGCTCACCGATCGCCGGGGAGAAGAGCGGCTGCTCTCGCAGCTGACCCACCTGGTCCCCTACCTCTCGCCCGAGCGGGCGCGCGGAACCGAGGCCACCGAGGCGTCCGACATCTGGTCGCTGGGGATGGTGATCTCGCTCGCGAGCGGCGCCACCGCGGTGCCGGGCCGATCGACGCTGGAGAAGATCGCCGCGATCGTCACCAACAAGTGGCGGCCGGCGGTGTCCAGCGCGCTGCCGATCGCGCTGCGGCTGCTGCTGACGCGGATGCTCGCTCCCGAGCCGAGGGATCGGCCGTCGGCGCTCGACGCCGCGCTCGAGCTGGAGCACCTGTGCGTCGCGCTCACCGCCCACCCGCAGGTGGCCGCCCACCCGGCCCCCGAGGTCGACACCGCGCCGGTTCCGCAAGCCCGGATCGACAGGCTGCTCGAGCAGTCGAAGCGCGCGGATCCGTTCGAGGCGCTCGTCAGCAACGGAGTGACGGCGCTCGGGCCCGACGCGAACGCCGAGCCGACCCGCCGGGTGGGAATTCCCCTCACCGCGCACCTGCGCCCGGGTCACGACGTGACCGACCCGCACGCCCAGCTGCCGGTACCGACCGCGCCCTCGGTGCCGGTGTGGGTCGAGCCCCCGAGCTCGGAGCCGGAGCGGTTCGTTGCGGACGCCGCGCCGATTCCGTTGCTGATCCCCGCCCATCCTTCGCAGCAGCGCCGCACGCCGATGCCGCTCCCGCCGATCCTCGATCCGCAGGCGATCGCGGTCCCGCCGCAGCCGATGCGCCAGCACGCGCCGGCTCCGATGCCGAAGCTCTCGACGCCGCACCTCGAGCCAATGGCGCATCCGCAGACCGAGACGATGCGCTACGGCGCCCTGCCCGGCGCGGTGCGTCCGGCCAAGGTCCCCGCGGTGCTCACCGAGGACGTCGCG
Source organism: Myxococcaceae bacterium (assembly GCA_018262385.1). GTDB lineage: Bacteria > Myxococcota > Myxococcia > Myxococcales > Myxococcaceae > JAGSPQ01. The sequence goes on from JAGSPQ010000268.1 coordinate 5,291, forward strand.
GAGGAAGCGGCGGCCGCCCGCGCCGCGGTTCAGGAAGAGCTGGATCAGACGAGCCCGATCGTCCAGGTGACTCCCGAGGTTCAGGCGAGCGTGGTCGCGGTGCTGCCCGATGGACCGTCGGTGCACGATCAAGCCGAGGAGGCGTTCGCAGCGGACGTTCGCCGTGCCCAGAAGCGCCGGTATCTGATGCTGGGGATCGCGGCGGGAGTGCTGTCGCTCGGGATCGGCGCGCTGATGGCGAGCTCGATGTTCGACAGCGAGCCCGAGGTCGAGCGGGTTCAGGCGCCAGCATCGGCCGAGGCGCCCCCCGTCGTCGTTGCTCCGCAGACAGCCATCAAGGGCGAAGCGGCTGCGGCGAGGGCGGCTGCAGTGAGGGCCGGGATGGAGAAGGCCAGGCTGGAGAGGGCCGCTGCCGAGGAGGCCGATCTGGCTGAGCAGGCCGATCCGGCTGAGAACAACGAGCCGGTGGAAGCCGTCGACGCCGAGCCGGTGAAAGCCGAGCCGGCGAAGATCACCGCGAAGGCCGAGCC
>JAGSPQ010000269.1 GCA_018262385.1 Myxococcaceae bacterium
ACCCTCGGCGCCCACAGCTCGGGGCGCAACGCGGCGATCTTCCGCTGCCTGCACGAGGCGGTCGGCAGCCTGCCGCTCGCCCTGCGCAGCGCCGCCCTGCTCGACGAGTTGCTGGGCGGGCGCGACGCCTGGCTGCGGCCGACCGGCGTGCTCTACGTCGCCCGCACCGGAGCGCCGCTGCTCGCGCTCGAGCAACTGGCCCGACACCACCCGCTGCCCTACCGCACCTATGGCCGCGACGGGCTGCGCAAGCTGGCCCCCGCGCTCGAAGGCGGCGCGGCGGAATACGGGCTGTTCTGCCCCGCCGAAGGGGTGATGGACACCCACGCGATCCTGCTCGCCCTCGCCGCCGCGGTGCGCGCGGCGGGAGGCCGGATTCGCACCGGCTGCGCCGCCACCGCGATCCTCCGTGACGCGCGCGGCGTCTGCGCAGTGGCGCTCGAGTCCGGCGAGCGGCTGCCCTGCTCCTCGGTGGTGATCGCCGCCGGCGCCTGGTCCGCGGACGTCGGCGCGGCGGCCGGCGCCCCGCTGCCGCTGGTGCCGCTGCGCCGCCACCTCGCGGTGCTCGAGCCTCGCCCCTCGATCGCTCCCGGCGGCCCGGTGGTCTGGTGCCTCGACGACGAGCTGTACCTGCGGGCCGAGGGCGGAGGAGTGCTGGCCTCACCCTGCGACGAGTCGCCCTCCCCGCCCGGCGTACCCGACACCCAGGGCGAGGCGCTGGTGACGCTGGGGATGAAGCTTGCGCGCACCGCTCCGCAGCTGGCCGACTCGGGGGTGCGCCGGACCTGGGCCGGGCTGCGCACCTTCGCGCCCGATCGCGCGCCGGTGATCGGCAGGGATCCCCACCTGCCCGGGCTGCTCTGGCTCGCCGGCCTCGGCGGCCAGGGGATGTCGATCGGCGCTGCCGCCGGCGAGATGCTGGCCACGGTGGCCGCCGGCCGGCCCCACGCGCTGCAGCAGTGCTATGCGCCCGCCCGCTGGAGCGGGCCGCCGTCAGGCGCTCGCCCGAGCCTGCTCCGGGCGGACCGGGTTGGCTGAGTCGGTCGCGCCCATGCTGCGGTTGTATTCCTGCTCGCCGACCTGCTCGAGGTGCACCAGCTGCGCCCGCAGCGCGGTGACGTACGACTTCGAGGCCCGGGCGTAGTTGTTGTTCATCACCGACAGGGCGATCACCATCTCGAGCGCGCCCGGGTTCTTCAGCGCCGCCCGGCCGATGGCTCGCCAGAAGTAGTACGCGGTCTCTTTGTCCATCCCCAGCATCCGCACGATCTCGGGCAGCTTGGTCGCCATCGTGAGCAGCTTGCGCAGCGGCGGCCGGAACTTGTGCGCCGTCTTCAGCTGCCGGGTGGTGAGCTCGACCCGCGCGTAGTGGTTCTTCGGCTGGTAGAGCGCTTCGAGCACGTCGGCCAGGTCGGCGATCACTTTCGCCCGCGGCCGGAAGGTGACGAAGTTGAGGCCGGTGGTGGCGGTGTCGGTGCGGCCCTCGTCGGCGATCTGGATCCCTCCGCCGAACAGCCGGCCCTCTTTCGCCAGCCGCCGGGCCAGCTGGGTGTTCGGCAGCGCGTGCAGCGGCAGCACCAGGGTCGGGAACACGCCGGTCTTGCGCACCATTTCCAGCATCGTGGCGGCGGTCTCGTCGCCCTCGCCGTCGAAGCCGAGGATCAGCCCGGTGTTCACCACCATCCCGTAGGCGTTCAGCGTCTTCACCACCTCTTCGGGCGCAAGCTTGGTGTTCTGGCCTTTCTGGGTGAGCGAGAGCACCGCGTCGTCGCCGCTCTCGATCCCCATGAAGACGTAGCGGAAGTCGTTGTCCCGCATCAGCTCGAGGATCTTCGGCAGCTTCGCCAGGTTCATCGTCGCTTCGGTGCTGTAACAAAACGGGTGGCCGTGATTCCGGTTCCAGTCCCGCATCGCGGTGAGCACTTCCTCGGTCGCCTTCACGTCGTAGCCGAGGTCGAACAGCTGCTGGTGCTCGCGCAGGATGCAGTCGACCGTCTTGGTGCGGGGCTTGCGGCCGAAGATCTCGATCTGGGCGCAGAACTCGCAGTTGAACGGGCAGCCGCGCGAGAAGTTCATCCCCACGAAGCTGTAGTTGTTCAGGTTGACCAGGTCGTACCGCGGCACCGGCGCGCCGAGCAGGCTGGCCGACTCGTGCGAGCGGTAGAGGCCGGCCGAGACCCCGTTGGCCAGATCCGCCAGCAGCTTCGGCAGCACCGGCTCGACCTCGCCGGCGACCACGTAGTCCGCCAGCCCTTCGTAGAAGCTCGGCTGCAGGGTCGGGCCGGCCCCGCCGACGATCACCGTCACGTTGCGCTGGTGGGCCCGCTCGACCAGCTGCCGAATCGGAATCTCCTGCGGCCCCTTGCCCGACAGCAGCAGCAGCTGCGCCCAGTCGAGGTGGGCGTCGGTGACCGGCTCGACGTCGCCGTCGACGAACTTCAGTTCCCAGTGCCGGGGCAGGTGGGCGGCGACGGTCAGCAGCCCCAGCGGCGGGGCGGCCGAGACTCCTCCCAGCAGGCGAAACACGTCGCGCGGGTTGTAGAAGGTGTTCTCGAGAAACTCGGGCCGCACCAGCAGGCATCGCACCGGCCCATCGCCCAGCTTTTCCATTCAGGTCCCCTCGCAGCGAAAAGAAGGGCACCCTAGACACCGGACTCGGCGCTCGATTGATCCGGATCAAGCGGGCGACGATTCGTCAGATCGACCAGTGCAGGTCGACCACCGCCCAGAAGTGGATCGCCGCGGCGAGCACCACCATCACGTGGAACACCTCGTGGTAGCCGAACACCTTCGGATCCGGGTTCGGCCAGCGGCGCGCGTAGACCGCCGCGCCGAGGATGTAGAGCGCCGAGGCGAACATCACCCAGCCGGTGCGGTGCCAGCCGATGATCTGGGGCAGGTTGAGCACCAGCGGCATCGAGGCCAGGCCCATCGCGACGTAGGTGCCGGCGCGCAGCATGCGGGGCATGTCGGTCCACACCACGAAGGTGACCGCGCCGCACATCGCCGCCGCCCACATCGCCCACAGCTGGGCGGACGAGCGCAGCTCGGTGGGCGCGAGGGTCCAGAAGGCGGTGAAGCTGCCGACGATCAGGAAGAAGACCCCCGCATGGTCGAGCCGGCGGAACCCCCCCGGAACCGGGGCTTCACCTTCTGGACATTTAGGGCGGGTGGCTGGGTCAGCTCGAGCACGAAAACCGGAGCGTGCATGCGGCGCGCCCGCTCGGCGTTGATCCCGATCAACCGCCCCCGGGCCGTGGGGTGGGAAGGTGACGCATGACCTGCAGCAGCGGCTCCGCCTGCACCCACTGCCCGACCGAAGCTCCCGCGGTTGCGAAAGAAGAAAAAGAGTCCTGCCGCACCTGCCCCAACCGGCAGCAGTGCCACGGCAAGCGGCCCGACCTCACCCAGGACACCCTGCTGCGGCTGATCCGCGACACGGTGATCGAGGTGCTCGCGCAGCAAGAGGGCCGCTCGCGCTGACGCTTGACCCCGATCAACCCGGAGCGGCTGTAGGTCGAAGAAGGTTCGGCATGACCCGACTGCATCGAACCTCCCCCACCCCCGCACATCCCAAGGGGATCCGGGCCCGCATTCTCCTCTCCAGCGTGTACGGGCCGTTCGCGGTCGACAACGAAGAGAGCCGGGAAGCCACCCCGATGGAGTTCTGCCACGGGCAGGCGACCCGCTTTCAGAAGGCGTTCTCGATTCGGCAGTTCACGCGCACCTACAACCTGTTCCTGCTGCAGTGCAATCTCGAGGCGCCCTGCACGGTGCTCGACTTCCCGACCCAGGCCCGCTTCATCCAGGAGCTGCGGGAGAACGACTACGACATCGTCGGCATCGGCTCGATCGGCAGCAACTCGAAGAAGGTGCGGACGATGTGCCAGCTGATCCGGCGCTACAAGCCGGAGGCGACGATCATCGTCGGCGGCCACATCGCCAACACCGATCACTTCCTCACCGAGATCGACGCCGACATCGTGGTGCCGGGAGAAGGGATCCGCTGGCTGCAGGAATACCTGGGCCAGGACACCACCGCTCCGATTCGCCACCCGATCACCCTCGCCAACTTCGACACCCGGGTGATGGGAGTCCGGATCCCGGGCCGGTTCACCACCGGCTGCGCGCCGGTGTTCCCCGGGGTCGGCTGCCCCGAGGGCTGCGACTTCTGCCTCACCTCGGCCAAGTTCGGCGGCAAGGGCAAGAGCATCAGCTTCTACAAGACGGGCGACGAGCTCTTCTCGATCCTCGATCAGATTGAACGGAAGATTGGAGTGAGGAGCTTCACCATCCTCGACGAGAACTTCCTGCTCTACCGCAAGCGGGCGCTGCGGCTGCTCGAGCTGATGCAGCAGCACGGCAAGAGCTGGGACATCTACACCTTCAGCTCGGCGAAGGTGATCGAGACCTACACGATGGAGCAGCTGGTCGGGCTGGGGCTGACCCTGGTCTGGGTGTCGATCGAAGGAAAGAACAGCCACTTCAAGAAGCTCGACGGAATCGACACCCTGACCGTGGCGAAGAAGTACCAGTCGCACGGGATCCGGATCGTCGGCTCGGCGATCGTCGGCCTGCCCGAGCACACCCTCGAGAACATCGACGCCGCGATCGACTACTCGGTAGAGCACAACGCCGACCTGATGCAGTTCATGCTCTACATGCCGGCGCCGGGGACCCAGCTGTTCGAGCGGATGACGAAGAGCGGCAAGATGATCCCGCTCGAGCAGATGCCGGTCGAAGACTGGCACGGCCAGTTCAAGTTCAACTACCAGCACCCCCACATCCCGGCGGGGGCGGAGACCGAGCTGATGGAACGCGCGTTCAAGCGCGACTTCGAGATGAACGGACCCAGCCTGCTGCGGATGTTCGACACCCAGCTGACCGGGTACCTCCGGTACAAGAACGATCCCGACCCGCGGATCCGCGCCCGCTTCGCTCGGCACACCAACGCGCCGTGGTCGGTGATGGCCTCGGCGCTGACCTGGGCCGCCCGCAAGCACTTCGCCAAAGAGGGCAACGCGCGGGTGGTGCAGCGCCTCGACGCCTTCCTCGGCAGGCTCCAGGCCGAGTTCCCGCTGACCCGCGCCAGCACCCCGGTGCTCGGGCGGGTGTTCTCCCAACTGCATCAGCGGGAAGAGGCGAAGCTCGCCGCCGGCCACCAGCTCGACCCCGGCTGCAGCGTGTTCAAGAACCGCGCGGCCCTCGCGCTGGAAGGCAAGCCCGCCGAGCTCGAGGTGCCCTGGGCGGTCTGCGGGCGGGGGAAGCCGAACCCGCCCCGCGTCGAGACGCCCGAAGTGGCGGCGGAAGTGGCGGCGGCGGAGCTGGCCCTCGAACAGCAGCAGGACCCGCGCCGCTCGGCCTGAGGCGGCGGCCTACTACTTCTTGTCGTCCCACCCGCTCTGCAGCATCAGCAGGTAGTTGGCCCGCAGGTAGGCGGTGGGGTCGGGGCACGAGGCGTAGTTCATGCTGTCGCGCAGCTGGGCCAGCGACTCGTACTCGCGCTCCTCCAGCCACTGGGTCAGCCCCTGCCGCAGCTTCGCCAGCTCGCCCGGCCCCTTCTTCAGCAGCAGCGAGACCACCTGCACCACGTCGGCGCCCGCCATCAGCGCCCGCACCGCGTCGGTGGTGGTGTGCACTCCCCCGCTGGCCGCCAGCGAGCAGGTCAGCTGCGCCGAGAGCACCCCGAGCCAGCGCAGCCGCAGCGGCAACTCGGAAGGATCCGACAGGTGGAGCACCCGCTTCACCTCGAGCGCCTCGACGTCCAGCTCGGGCTCGAACAGGCGGTTGAAGAGCACCAGCCCGTCGGCGCCCGCCTGCTGCAGCTGGGAAGCGAAGTGGGAGAGCGAGGTGTAGAAGGGCGACAGCTTCACCGCGACCGGGATCTTGATCCGCCGCTTCACCTGCTTCACCAGCGCCAGGGTCCGGGTCTCGATGTCCCCCGCTCCCTCGCCCGGATCGGCGCCCACTCCGTAGACGTTGAGCTCGATCGCGCTCGCGCCCGCCTGCTCGATCAGCCGGGCGTGATCCACCCAGCCCTCGGGGGTGGTGCCGTTGAGCGAGGCGATCACCGGCAGATCGACCGCCGCGCGGATCTTCGACAGGTGCTCGAGGTAGGTGTCGGGCCCGAGGTGGAAGTCGCCGGGCTCGGGCAGGAAGCTGGCCGCCTCGGGGAACACGTCGCGGTGGAAGTCGGTGTACCGGTGGGTGGCCAGCTGCTCGTACAACAGCTGCTCTTCGAACAGCGAGCGCAGCACGATCGCCGCCGCGCCCGCGTCCTCCAGCCGCTTCACCGAGTCGAGCGAGTCGGCCAGCGGCGAGGCGCCAGGCATGAACGGGTGCGGCAGCTTCAGGCCCAGCCAGGTGGTGCTCAGATCCATTTCGCGCTCCTTCAGGGGGCCTTCGGCAGCACCAGCTTCGACATCTGCTCGTACACGGCGTACTTCTGGGCGGCGTTCGCCTGGGCCTGCTTCACCAGCTTCAGGTAGCGCTCGGGATCCAGGTGCTCGGTGATCCGGAAGCGGGCCTCTTCGCGCATGTACTCGCCCGCCGGCAGCTTCGGCGGCCCCGAGTCGAGCTGCAGCGGAGGCTCTCCCCGCTCGACCCGCCGCGGATCGTACCGGTACAGCGGCCAGAGGCCCGAGTCGACCGCCTTGCGCTGCTGCTCGGGGCCCTTCGCCATGTCGTAGCCGTGGGCGATGCAGTGGCTGTAGGCGATCAGCAGCGAGGGGCCGGGGAAGGACTCCGCCTCGGTGAAGGCGCGCACCGTCTGGGCGTCCTTCGCGCCCGAGGCGATCCGCGCGACGTACACCGAGCCGTACGCCATCGCGATCATCCCCAGGTCCTTCTTCGCCATCGCCTTGCCTGCCGCGGCGAACTTGGCGGTGGCGCCGATCGGGGTCGCCTTCGACTGCTGGCCGCCGGTGTTCGAGTAGACCTCGGTGTCGAGCACCAGCACGTTGACGTCCCGGCCGGTGGAGATCACGTGGTCCAGCCCGCCGAAGCCGATGTCGTAGGCCCAGCCGTCGCCGCCCACGATCCACACCGACTTGCGCACCAGGTAGTCGGCCAGATCCGACAGCAGCCGCAGGTCGCCGGTCTTGCCGGAAAGCTTCGCGCGCACCGCCGCCACCCGATCGCGCTGGGTGCGGATCAGCGCCTCGCTCGACTGGTCGGCGTCGAGCAGCTCGCGCGCCAGGCTCTCGCCCACGCTCGCCGCGTGCTCGAGCAGCAGCCGCTGGGCCCGGCCGCGCAGGGCGTCGACGCCCAGCCGCATCCCGAACCCGAACTCGGCGTTGTCCTCGAACAGCGAGTTGGCCCACGCCGGCCCACGGCCCTCGCTGTTCTGCGCCCACGGAGTGGTCGGCAGGTTGCCGCCGTAGATCGAGGTGCAGCCGGTGGCGTTGGCGATCAGCAGCCGGTCGCCGTAGAGCTGCGAGAGCAGCTTCAAGTACGGCGTCTCGCCGCAGCCCGCGCAGGCGCCCGAGTACTCGAACAGCGGCTGCAGCAGCTGGCTGCCCTTCACGTCCTGCCGGACCTTGCTGCGATCGAGCTCGGGCAGCTGGAGGAAGAACTCCAGCCCCTCGCGCTCGATCTCCCGGGTCGAGGCCCGCGGCGCCATCTCGAGCGACTTGTGCCGGGGGTTCTGCTTGTCCTTCGCCGGGCAGATCTCGACGCACACCCCGCACCCGGTGCAGTCCTCGGTGGCGACCTGGACGGTGTACGCCATCCCCGGCGCCTCGGGCCCCTTGTACGGAATCGACTGGAAGCCGATCGGCCGGTCGTCGAGCCCTTCGGCGGGGTAGGCCTTCACCCGGATCGCCGCGTGCGGACACACCAGCGCGCACTTGTTGCATTGGATGCAGATCTTCTCGTCCCAGATCGGAACCTCCTGGGCGATGTCGCGCTTCTCCCACTTCGAGGTCCCGGTCGGCCAGGTCCCGTCGGGGGGAAAGGCGCTCACCGGCAGCAGATCGCCCTGGTTGGCGAGCATCACCCCGGTCACCCGCTTGACGAAGTCGGGAGCGTTCGCCGCCACCGGCTCGGCCCGCCGCCGGATCGAGGTCGCCTCGCCCGGCACGGTCAGCCGGTGCAGGTTCGCCAGGGTGTCGTCGATCGCGGCGAAGTTGCGGTTGATCACCTCGACGCCCTTGCGCTTGTAGGTCTTCTCGATCGAGTGCTTGATGCAGGCGATCGCCTCTTCCCGCGGCAGCACGCCCGAGATGGCAAAGAAGCAGGTCTGCATCACGGTGTTGATCCGGCCCGCCATCTTCGCGGCCTTCGCCACCGCGTAAGCGTCGATCACGTACAGCTGCAGCCCCTTGGCGAGGATCTGCTGCTGCATTTCAATCGGCAGCCGATCCCACACCTGGTCGGCGGGCAGCGGAGCGTTGAGCAGCACCACCGCTCCGGGCGCCGCCAGCTCGAGCACGTCGAGCCGATCGATGAACTGGAACTGGTGGACCCCGATGAAGCTCGCCTGCTTCACCAGGTACGCCGAGCGGATCGGCCCCGGCCCGAAGCGCAGGTGCGAGATGGTCATCGCGCCCGACTTCTTCGAGTCGTAGACGAAGTAGCCCTGCGCCGCGTGGGGCGTCTCGTCGCCGATGATCTTGATCGTGTTCTTGTTCGCGCCGACCGTGCCGTCGGCCCCCAGGCCGTAGAAGACCGCCTGGACCCGTTCGGGGTGCCGCAGGTCGAAGCTGCGATCCCACTCCAGCGAGGT
>JAGSPQ010000270.1 GCA_018262385.1 Myxococcaceae bacterium
CCCGATCGGTGGCCGACACCCGGCCCTTGAGCAGCGCGAACTGCTCGCGCACCGCGTCGAGCACCGAGGTGCGCCGCCGGCGCAGCGGCTCGCCCTGGTCGTTGGGCATCGGGTTGATGTCGAACAGCCGCGCGAAGGTCTGGCGGGGATCGTTCTGCGGCAGCAGCGGGGTGGCGGCGCCCGCGTAGCTCACGCACCCGCTGACGTCGCGCTCGCCGGCGTTCACCCCCAGCTGGAGGCTGGCGACCCGGGCGCCTTCTCCCAGCACTTTCACCAGCTCCTGGTCGAGCGAGATGCCGCTGGCCCAGCCGGCGGTGGTGCCGTCGTTTCCGGTGAAGGTGCCCGCCTCGATCTTCCGCCCGGTGAGCAGGCCCGAGAGCCCGCGCTGGTGCTGCTCGCCCGCGCCGCTCAGCGCGCACTTCAGCTCGAGCCCCTGCAGGTACATCAGGTCCGACTTGAAGGGAGCCAGCGGCGACTGGCTGGCGCCGAAGGTGAAGTCGGCGCCCGTCACCACCGGAGCCCACTGCGAGGTGTGGACCCCGTTGGGGTGGTAGAGCGTGATGAAGCGTCTGGGCGGCACGGTCTGCGCGACCGACTCGAGCCAGGGAGTGGCGAAGGCCAGCCCGCCCGCGGCGCGCAACAGCGATCGGCGGGTGAGCTTCACGGGCTGCCCCCCGAACGAAAGCGGAAGGCGTCCGAGCCGATGATCGCCAGCTGCAATTGCTGGAAGCTGCCCTTCGACTCGAAGAAGCGCTGCTGCACCCGATCGAGCGCGCACTGGTCGCTCTCGGCTTCGACCCGGCCCAGCGCCCAGCGGTACCACTGCGAGGCGAGACAGTCGTGCACCTGCCTGCTGGCCGACAGCTTCACCGCCAGCTCGCCCACCCCGTTGAACTTGCCGCGCAGCTCGGACTCGCGGGTGGCGACGATCTCGCCGGTGGCGTCGATCGGCTTGCCCTCTTCGGTGTCGCGCCACAGCCCCATCCCGTCGAAGTGCTCGAACCCGAACCCCATCGGATCGATGCGGGAGTGGCAGCCGCTGCAGCCGGGGTTGGTGCCGTGCAGATCGAAGCGCTCGCGGGTGGTCAACCCGGGCTGGGGCATCGGCGGGGTGATGACCAGGTTCGCCGGCGGCGGCGGCAGCGGCTGGCACAGCAGCCGATCGAAGACGAACACCCCTCGCCGCACCGGAGAGCCCTGGTCCGGGCTGGCCAGCCGGGCGAGCAGGCCAGGCTGGGCGAGCACCCCGCTCTTCCCCGCCGAGGTCATCGCCACCCGCTGAAACTCAGGCGAGGCGTTGGGCGAGTACATCGTCATCGTGCCGTCGACGTAGAGGGCGGGCGTCTGCAGCAGCGCTTCGAGCGTCCCGCCCGGGCGGGCGACCTCTCCGAAGTACAGCTCCATCGACTTGCGCCACGACGACTGCAGCTGCGCCGAGAAGCTGGGGTACTGCACGACGTCCTTCTCCACCCGGGCCAGCGCGTCGAGGGTGAAGAAGCGCGCGAAGAACTCGGTCGCGGCCAGCTGGGCGCGGGGCGAGGCGAGCAGCCGGCGCGCCTGCTGCTCGAGGCCCGCCCCGTCGAGGCCCCCGTTCTCGGCCGCCGCCAGCAGCTCTTCGTCGGGCATCGAGCCCCAGAGAAAATACGACAGCTTCGAGGCGAGCTCGGCCGGATCCAGCCGCGCCGGAGTGCCGGGGACGATCGCCCGCACCCCCAGCTCGGGGCGGTAGAGGAACTGGGGCGACTGGAGAAAGACGGTCAGCGTCTGCTCGAGCGCCGGATCGAACCCCTCGCGCAACAGCGCGGTGGTGAAGAAGCGGTTGAAGGCCGCGCGCTCGTCGGGGTGAAGCGCGCGGCGGAAGGCTAGCCGGCCGAAGCGCTCGACGAACTTCTCCCCGCAGGCGGCGTCTTCGCTCGCGCAGGTCACCAGCGTCTGCTTGCGCTCTTTCACCGCCCGGGCGGCGACGTCCTCGGCCAGCTCGAAGGAAGCGGCGACCCAGGTGTCGTTGGCGGTGGTGAGCTTCGAGTTGTTGTCGAACCCGTACACCAGCGGTTCCTGGGGAAGGCGCGCCCGGGCCGGACGCGAGAGGTCCCCGAGCAGATCCTCGAGCGTCCGGTCGAGCTCGGCGCGGGTCAGCAGCCGGAAGGGCGCCGCGTCGGCGGTCATCGCCGCGCAGACCGGCGCCTCGGGCGGAGGCGTCGCCTGCGGGCAGCCGATCACCAGCAATGCGAGCAGGGGCCAACGCGAGGTCACGGGCGGACGCTCCCACACCGCCCGGCGGGCCTCAACCCGCGGGCCCTCAAAACAGCGCGTCGTCCAGCTTCGGCTTCAGGTCGCCCTTCAGGGTGGTCAACCGGAGCACCGGCTCGGCGCCCTTGTTCACCAGCACCTGCCGCGGGAACGCCTGCCCGGTGGCCTGCGAGCTGTAGTCGAAGAAGTGCACGTCCCACCCGACCTGCTTGTCGTCGGCGAAGCGGACCCGGGCGGGGTTGAAGTGGTCCTTGAAGATCCACAGCTGGGGGGACCCCTCGGCGGTGTCGCCCAGCACGTAGGCGACCGTGCCGCGGAAGCGCCCGAGCGAGGTGAGCTTGCTGTTGACCTTCACCGCCGCCAGGTGCCGTTCGACCGCCGCGCGCGACTCGCCTTCTGCGGCGCCGCGAAAGGCGAGCAGGGCGCAGATCTCGTCGACCGCGACCTGCAGCGCGGGCAGCTCGCCGCCTTCGCTGCGGCGCTTGCCGTTGCTCGAGACGGCGACCAGCGTCCGGGTGCTCTCGGTGGACGCCAGCTCGAGCCGGCACCGGCCCGGCAGGCGCATCGCCACGGTGAAGGTGAGCATCAGCTCGCCGCTCTGCCAGTCGACGCCGAGCAGGCCGGCCACCTCGCGCGCCGAGGCCGGGCTCACTGCCGCGCTGCCTGCGACCTTCATCGCGCTCAAGGCGAGATCGTCGCGCCCGTCGGCCATCCGCCGCAGGATGCTGTAGGTCGGCAGCACGTAGGCCAGGCTCAGCCCGACCAGCGCCACCTTGATGCCGGCGATCACTTCGCGCGGCCCTCGGCCGCGACGACGGTGCGCAGGTAGTCGAGCAGCCCGGCCTTCAGCTCTGGCCGCTTCATCGCGAAGGCGATGTTCGCGATCAGGTAGCCGACCTTGTCTCCCGCGTCGTGGCGGATGCCCTCGAAGCGGTAGCCGATCAGCCCGTCGGAAGCCTGCAGCGTGGCGAGCGCGTCGGTGAGCTGGATCTCGCCTCCCACCCCGCGCTCGGTCTGCTCGAGAATCCCGAAGATCTTCGGCGGCAGCACGTAGCGGCCGATCACCGCCATGTTGCTGGGCGGGTTGCTCTTCGGCTTCTCGACGATCTTGGTAATCTTCATCGTCCGATCGTCGAGCATCTCGCCGGCGGCGATCCCGTAGAGGTGGGTCTGCGACGGGGGCACCTCCATCAGCGCGATCACTCCCTGCTGGTGCTTGAGGTACGCGCGCCACAGCTGGAGGATCCCCGGCACCGCCGAGTCGATCATGTCGTCGCCGAGCATCACGCCGAACGGGTCGTTGCCGACCAGGCTCTTCGCGCACAGCACCGCGTGGCCCAGCCCCAGCGGCTGCTTCTGCCGCACCGAGCAGAGGTTCACCATCTGCGAGATCTTCTTCAGCAGCTCGACGTCGGCCGTCTTCTTCCGTTCGGCGAGGGTGGTCTCCAGCTCGAACGCGACGTCGAAGTGATCGTCGATCGCGCTCTTGCCGCGGCCGTTGATGAGGATCAGATCCTTCACCCCCGCCGCCACTGCTTCCTCGACGATGTACTGCAACGTGGGCTTGTCGACGATCGGCAGCATCTCCTTCGGGATCGTCTTGGTGGCCGGGAGAAAACGGGTGCCGAGCCCGGCGGCCGGAACAACGACCTTGGTGAGGGGTTGGTCGCTCATGGGCCGCGGAACATAGCCGGATTCCTTCCAACCTTTGGCCGGCGTAGTAAGCCCTTCCTGACGATGAAGATCGCCTGCTGCCTGATTCTCCTTTCGACGGCCGCCGCCGCACAGACGGTCGCGAAGCCGCCCAACCTCCAGGACATCATGGCGGCGCGCAACTACGGCATGGCCGGCGCCTACCGCGCGCTCGGCTACGGGGCCGAGGCGATCAACGGCAACCCGGCGGCGCTCAGCCTGTTCAAGCGCTACACCCTCGAGTTGTCGGGCGCGTACGACATCCAGAACACCTGGGGCTACGGCGGGATCTCGATCTCCGACAGCATCACCAATGAGATCGCCGCGGGGGTGAACTACCAGATGGCCACCCTGGGCACCGGCGACAGCCGGCGGATCGCGTACCTCACCACCGCCGCCTCGGCCTACCCGCTCTCTCAGTCCTTCCACATCGGGATGGCGATCCGGCATCAGGTGATCACCGGCGAGGGCAGCACCAACTCGATGACCATGTCGGCCGGGTTGATCTTCCGCCCGTGGGAAGCGCTGTGCTTGAGCGTCTCGGGCCACAACCTGATCGGGGTGTGGAGCCAGGATGTCCCCCGCTACTTCTCGTTCGGGATCTCCAGCCTGCTCGGAGGGCAGTTCACCCCCACCGTCGAGCTGCGCGCCGACTTCAACCAGCCGGCGCAGGCACGGGTCGCGTTCTCCGGCGGGATGGAGTGGCTGATCGCCGACACCTTCCCGGTTCGCGTCGGCTACAGCTACGACCAGATGGCCGGGACCCAGCACGTCGGCTTCGGCCTGGGGTACTTCACCGAAGGCAGCGGCATCGACCTCTCCTACCGCCACGAGATCAACGGCACCCAGGGGAAGCTGCTGGCGCTGACGATCAAGATTCAGTTCAACTGAAGCCTCAAGGCAGCGGCCCGTAGCCGGCGTCCTTCGTCTTCGGCACCGAGAAGGTGCCGACCAGCGTGCGCCCCTGACCCAGATCGCCGCCGGTGGCCTCGAACGACATCGAGAAGTTCCCCTTCGACGGCAGGCCCTCGACGCCCAGCTCGCTGATCACCATGTCGCCCAGCTTCACGTTCGGGAAGGTGCGCACCGCTTCTCCACCCGGCGCGTGCGCCACCGAAGTGCGCTGGTGGCCCTTCTCGGACTCGCCGTCGAGCTTGATGAACACTCCGCGCTTCATCTCGATGTCCTTGGTCGACACGACGATCCGCGCCACCACGTCGAGGAAGGTGCCGCGGTTGGCGTAGTAGGTCACCTGGAACGCGTAGTCGTTTCGCAGCACCTCGACGCTCGAGACGGTGAGCGGGAAGAGCTCGCTGACGCTCCCGCTGAGGGCGTTGTCGGCGCCGCAGCCGGTGAGCGCCGCACCCAGGGCCAGCATCGAGACGAGCTTCCTCATCGGCTTCAGCGCTCCACCGCCAGCCGGATCTTCTTCGACTTCGGAACCCGGTAGGCGACCACCCGCTTGCCGGTGTCGAAGAAGCCGAGCTTGGGCAGGTAGCCACCCTCGAGGTCGACCAACGTCTCGCGCCAGGTGCTGACGATGCGCTGAATGATCCGCAGCTCGTCGTCCTGCTCGAGGCAGTTGCCCTCGGCGATGCCGGTGAGCTTGCTGCAGACGTAGAAGGCGATCGCCGGCTCGTGGTTCACCGGATCCATCGCCAGCGACGGGTACCACCCGCCCGAGCCGCCGCCGAAGACGGGGAGGTACGAATCCCAGGTCGTCCCGTTCGCACTGCGCACGTACTGAAGGACGTCGTTGGAGTGCTCGACCGCCGCGATGCCGTACCCCTCGACCGGATCCCAGGCCACCGAGCCGCCGGACATCGTGTTCTGGATGACCAG
>JAGSPQ010000271.1 GCA_018262385.1 Myxococcaceae bacterium
AGGACGTGATCCTCAAGACCCTGGGGGATCTGGGCCGCAACACCGTCGCGATGGAGCGCACCGTCGAGTACCGCGGCGCCGTCACCCGCGCCTGGTCCACCGACCTGCGCTTCACCATCGCCAACATGACCGCCGAGTTCGGGGGCCTGAACGGGATCTTCGAGGCCGACCCGACGGTGGCCCGCTGGCTCGCCGAGCGCCGCGACGAGAACCAGGGCGCGCTCTACTTCCGCGCCGACGACGACGCGCCCTACGCCCACCGCTACCCGATCAACCTCGACCGGCTCGGGCCGCTGGTCGCCAAGCCGTTCAGCCCCGACAACGTGATGCCGGTCGAGCAGGCGCTGGGCACCGTGCTCCACGGCTGCTTCATCGGCGCCTGCACCACCACCGAAGAAGAGCTGGTGCTCGGCGCGCTGGTCCTCGAGCAGGCGTTCAAGGATCGCCCGGCCCGCCCGGCGCACCCGAAGCTGCTGGTGGTCCCGGGCGACCTGAGCATCCAGGCCCGGATGAAGCAGGGCGAGCTGTGGAAGCACTACGAGAAGGCCGGCTTCCGGATCGGGCCGCCCGGCTGCGCGATGTGCCTCGGGGTGGCCTCGGAGAAAGCGAGCCCGGGCGAGACCTGGCTGTCGAGCCAGAACCGCAACTTCGAGAACCGGATGGGGCAGGGCTCGCTGGCCTGGCTGGCGAGCGCCGCCACCGTCGCCGCCTCCTCGGTCGAGATGAAGATCGCCGACCCGCGGCAGTACCTGAGCCAGATCGATCAGGCCCGCTACGCGAAGCTGCTGTTCCGCGACTCGAGGCAGCCGCTGCCCGAGGTGCGCCACCTCGAGCCCACCGTCGCCGTCGCTCCCGCGGCGGTCAGCACCGCCCAGGCCGGAGGGGTGCAGGGCAAGCAGGTCGAGGGCCGGGTGCAGCGGTTCGGCGACGCGGTCGACACCGACGCGATCATCCCCGGCGCGTTCTGCCACCTCACCCAGCTCGACGAGCTCGGCCAGAAGGCCTTCCACTACGTGCGGCCCGAGTTCTACGCCCGGGCGAAAGAAGGGCGGACGATCGTCATCGCCGGCGAGGGCTGGGGCTCGGGCAGCTCGCGCGAGCAGGCGGTCTGGGCGCTGCTCGGCGCCGGGATCACCGCGGTGATCGCCAGGAGCTACGCCTTCATCCACAAGCGCAACCTGGTCAACGAGGCGCTCAGCTACCTGGTGGTGAAGGATCCGCTCTTCTACGAGCTGGCGCAGGAAGACGCGCCGGTGAAGATCGACTTCAAGGCCGGCACCGTCACCGTGGCAGGCAAGACCTTCAACGCCGAGGTGCCCTCCGCGATCGTCCAGGCGCTCGCGCGCGAGGGCGGCCTCGTCCCCGCGATCAAGCGCCACGGCAAGCAGGTGTTCGAGGCGCTGTCCGCTTAAGGCCGACCCGTGGAGATCAACTGGCTCAACCTGATCGTCTGGACGATGGGCGCTGGGGTGATCGCCGTGGTGATGCGCGGCAACCTCTGGCGCGCGTGGCTGTGCCTCCACCCGACCTCGATCGCGATCGAAGCTGACGCGCCGGCCGGTCAGATCAAGCTGCCCAAGGAGCTCGAGCGGGCCGACGCCGAGCTGCGCGCGCTCGGCTTCGTCTCGCTCGGCTCGCACGTCGAGCAGCCGCGCTTCGGCCCCGAGATGTTGAGCTACGACTACGCCCACCCCGGCGACCAGTGCTTCGCCACCCTCTACGTCAGCACCAACGGCGAGGCGAAGCTCTACTTCCTCACTCCCACCGAGCGGGGCGGCTTCGTGATCACCGCCAACCACCGGCGCCCGGCGCGCGAGATCAAAGGCCACTACCTTTCCGGAGCGCTCGAGTCGCTTCCCGCCCCGCGGGTCTTCACCGCCCACCTGCGGCGGGTGAGCGAGGTGGGGACCCCAGAAGGCGAGTTCACGCAGGCGGGAAGAATCGCTGCGGCGAAGGCGTGGTTCGCAGGGCCAGGCAAGCTGGAGGTGCGCCAACAGAACGCGCTTGGACTGTTGTGGACAGTGGGGACTGTTGGCATGGTGGCGGCCGCCATTTTCGGCCAGCGCAGCTGATCATTTTCGGTTGAGGACAATCACCATGAAGAGCGTTTCGAAGAGCGAAGAGATCTGGTTTCTGGCCGGCAAGCGCACCCCGTTCGGAGCATTCGGTGGCGCGCTGAAGGATCTGACCGCCACCGACCTGGCGGTCGAGTCGGCCAAGGCCGCGCTGATCGCCGCCAAGGTCTCGCCCGAAGACATCCAGCACGTCGTCTACGGCAACGTGATGCAGACCTCGGCCGATGCGATCTACCTCCCCCGCCACGTCGGCCTGCGCGCCGGCGTCCCGGTCGCCGTCGGGGCGCTGGGGGTCAACCGCCTGTGCGGCTCGGGCTTCCAGGCCTTCGTCACCGCGGCCGAGATGATGCTCACCGAGCAGGCGGCGGTGATCCTCGCCGGCGGCACCGAGTCGATGTCCCAGGCGCCCCACATCATCCGCGGCGCCCGCTGGGGCCTGCCGCTGGGCAAGAGCAACCTCGAGGATGCGCTCTGGAGCGGCCTCACCGATTCCTACGCCGGCATCCCGATGGGGATGACCGCCGAGAACCTGGCCGAGCAGTACAAGATCTCGCAGGACGAGGTCGACGCCTTCTCGCTCTCTTCCCAGAAGCGGTTCGCGGCGGCGCAGGCCGAAGGGCGGCTGGCGGCGGAGATTGCTCCGGTCGAGCTGAAGACCCGCAAGGGCTCCACGATGTTCGAGAAGGACGAGCACAACCGCCCGGACGCGACCCTCGAGGGGATGAAGAAGCTGCCCAAGGCCTTCAAGAAAGACGGCGTGGTCCACGCCGGCGCGGCCAGCGGAATCTGCGACGGCGCCGCGAGCATGGTGATGGCGACCCGCACCTGGGCGGACAAGAAGGGGCTCAAGCCGATGGGCAAGCTGATCAACTGGGCGTCGGCGGGCTGCGATCCGAAGACGATGGGCATCGGGCCGGCTCCGGCGATTCGCCGCCTGCTCGAGCGCGCCGAGATCAAGCTGGGCGACGTCCACCTGTTCGAGGTCAACGAGGCCTTCGCGCCGCAGTACCTGGCGGTCGAGAAGGAGCTCGGGCTGGATCGAGAGAAGACCAACGTCAACGGCGGAGCGATCGCCGTCGGTCACCCGCTGGGCGCTTCGGGCGCGCGGATCACCCTCCATCTGCTCAATGAGCTCAAGCGCCGTGGCCAGAAATACGGCATCGGCAGCGCGTGCATTGGGGGCGGGCAGGGGATCGCCGTGCTGGTCGAAGCGGTCTAAGGCGGGCTAAGGACAGGGACGATGAGCGAGATTCCAGACGCGAAGACGTTGCGCGAGCGGGCGAAGCAGATCGCCGAGTCGCGCAGACAGGAAAAGAAGAACAAGAAGCGCAAGTGCTCGCTGTGCGGCACGGAGGAGTCCGACAAGACCCCCTTCTTCGCCCACCCCGACGGCATCGGCCCCACCTGCAAGGAGCCGAGCCTCTGCGAGCACTTCCGGGCGGGTCCCAAGCGCACGTTCTGAGGGGGCGCGATGCGCGACGGGATCATCTTCGATTGGAACGAGATCGACGCCCGGCGCCGGCCCCGACAGCCGTTTGACCTGAACGACGAGACGCTGCGCGACGGGGTGCAGTCGCCTTCGGTCGTCGATCCTCCGGTCGCCGACAAGCTCGAGCTGCTGTCGTTGATGGACAGCATCGGGATCCGGTCGGTGAACATCGGTCTGCCCGGAGCGGGGAAGCGGGCCTTCGACGACGTCGTCGCCCAGGCGAAGTACATCCAGAAGCACAAGCTCAAGCTGGCCCCCAACTGCGCCGCCCGCACCATCGAGGCGGACATCGCGCCGGTGGCCGAAGCCGCCCAGCGGTCGGGGCAGAAGATCGTCCTCTACACCTTCATCGGCTCCAGCCCGATCCGCCAGTGGGCGGAGAACTGGACGCTCGACTTCATCCAGCAGACCTCGGCCCGGGCGATCGACTTCGCGATCAAGGAAGGGCTGGAGGTCGCCTACGTCACCGAGGACACCACCCGCTCGTCGCCCCAGAGCCTGGATCTGCTCTTTCGCAGCGCGATCGATCACGGGGTGAAGCGGCTGGTGCTGTGCGACACGGTCGGGCACGCCACTCCGGTGGGGACCCGCGCGCTGGTGGAGTGGACCCGCGGGCTGGTCGCCGCTTCCGGCGCCGACGTGCTGCTCGACTGGCACGGCCACAACGATCGCGGGCTGGCGGTGGTCAACGCGATCGCCGCGCTCGACGCGGGGGTCAACCGGCTGCACGCCTGCGGGCTGGGAGTGGGCGAGCGGGTCGGCAACACCTCGATGGATCTGCTGCTGCTCAACCTCAAGTTGCTGGGGTGGATCGATCACGACCTGACCGACCTGGTGCGCTACGTCGGGAAGGTCTCCCAGGCGACCAAGGTGGCGATCCCGGTCAACTACCCGCTCACCGGCGCCGACGCGTTCCGCACCGCGACCGGGGTCCACGCCGCGGCGATCATCAAGGCGAAGGACAAGGGCGACGACTGGCTGGCCGACCGGGTGTACTCGGGGGTGCCGGCGGGCGACTTCGGGCTGAAGCAGGTGATCGAGATTGGCCACATGAGCGGAATGAGCAACGTCCGCTTCTGGCTGGCCCAGCGTCGAATCACCGCCACCGACGAGCTGTGCCAGACGATCCTCCGCGCTGCGAAGGCGACCGGCTGGACGCTGTCCGAGAAGGAAATCCTCAAGATGATCAAGGTCCCAGCGGCGGGGAAGCGGCGGCCGAAGACCAAGCCGGTTAAGAAGACCGTCAAGCGCGCGAGGGCGTAACCATGTCGATCCCCCAGTTCACGAACGTGAAGGTGTTCTCGACGACGCTCGCGCGGGATCGCGAGGTGATGGGCGAGAACATCACCAAGTGGTTGAAGGAGCACGGGCAGAACCTGCAGATCGTCGACAAGATCGTCACCCAGAGCTCGGACAAAGAGTTTCACTGCCTGTCGATCACCCTTTTCTTCCAGGCGAAGTGAACCGGCGCGTCTCTTTCGGCCTCCCGCCGATCCGGACCGTACCCGCCAAGCTGGCGGTGGCGTTGGTGGTGGGGTCGCTGCTGTTCGCGACGTTCTTGCCCACCCTGGCGCTCCACCCGGCAGACGTGCTGACCCGGCTGAGCCTGTGGCAGCTGTTCACCTACGCGTTCGTCGAGACCAGCCCGATGGGGGTGATCTTCGGCGCGCTGATTCTGTGGAGCATCGGCGGCTCGCTGGAGCAGACCTGGGGCACCCGCAAGCTGCTGACGTTCTCGCTGGGGGTGACGGTGATCTCCGCGGTCTTGACCGTGGCGGTCGGCGCCTTCGTGCCCGCGGTGGCGATGCAGATTTTCGGGGGCGGCACGGTGATGACCAGCGCGCTGTGGGTCGCCTACGGACTGTCGTGGGGCACCCGGCAGACGGGCTTCTGGGGCATGCCGGTCACCGGCAACGTGCTGGCGCTGATCGGCGTCGGCTTCGTGGTGTTGAACGCCGCGTTCGCAGGCCCCTGGGTGGTGATCCCTTCCGCGTTCGGGATCGCGATGGCGTTCGTCTTCGTGAAGTTCAACTTTCCCAGCGGCACCTGGGAGCAGTTCACCTCCTGGCGCCTGCGCCGGCAGCTCGACAAGCGCCGCAACCACTTGAACGTCGTCTCGGGCTCCAAGCGCAACATGCCCAGCGACTCCGACCGCTTCCTCCACTGAGGGTGAGGGGTCGCTGATCCCCGGTGTACGAGGGGTCGATGTACGAGGTGTCT
>JAGSPQ010000272.1 GCA_018262385.1 Myxococcaceae bacterium
CACCACGTAGGGGTAGAGCGCGCCGACCAGCGCGGCGACCCCGATGCCGACCACCACGGCGCGGATCGTCAGCTCGGAGCGCGGACCTTCGGTGGGGGGCGGGGCAGCAGACGGGGCGACTTCGGCGGCGGCAGCGGGTTCGATCATCAGGGCTCCTCGAAGGGCGCGGACCATATGCCATGTAACCGAGCGGAAACGGGCCACTTCTTCACCCGGCATCCAGTACGTTGCCGGGTCCACCCCACCCCCAGCCTCAAAGAGAGCCCTCGATGAGAATCGCCTTCGCCGTGACCGTCTGCCTGTGTGCCAACGCCGCGCTCGCCGACGGCGAATGCCGGAAGGAGCGGCCGCTGACCAGGCCGGAGCTGGCCTTCTACGAGAAGGCGAAGAGCAGCGCCAAGGCCCTGCCCGCGGTGCCGAAGGGCTGGGAGCAGCACCCGGAGGAGATCCTCGCTCCGGCGAAGCTGTGCACCAACGTGGACCCGCTGTTCAAGAAGGGCGAGGCGCGGCTGAGCCTGGTGGCCGAGACCGAGTACCGCGACCCGGCCGATCGCAGCGCGAAGCTGGACGCGGCGATGAAGGCCGGGCTGCCCACCGCGGACGAGACGAAGAAGGCGGCCGAGCTGGCGAAGAAGCTGGCGAAGACCGACGGCGGCCCGGCGCTGCTGGCGGCCCAGGCCGAGCAGCAGAAGCTGGCCGACGCCCAGGCCGCGCGGGGGAACAAGGCGATCCACGAGGCGCGGCTCGACAGCGAAGCGCGGGTGCGGATCAGCTTGAACCCGATGAGCGAGTCGAGCACCGGCTGCGGCTACCAGTCGACGGTGGCGCCGCTGAAGGTCGAGGGCGCGAGCTTCGCTTTCGCCGGCAGCTGCGACTTCTCTTCCAACCCGCAGGAGCCGGAGGCCGGGGTGCTGCTGCTGTTCGGCCCGTGGACCCAGAAGGCGGACGCCACCGGCCTCGAGGCGGCCCCGGCGTACGATCCGAAGAAGCCGCACACCGCGATTCAGGCGGTCTCGGTGCTGATCACCGGCGACGGCAAGCGCCCCGACGAGCTGCTGAAGGGGATCGACGTGAAGGCGCTCGCCGCGCTGATCGGCAAGTAGGGCTCAGGCGGCGCGGGAGCGGGAGCGGCGCAGCACCCTGTCCAGCCGCGCGACGCCCGCTTCGAGCTGTTCGATCGGCACCGACGAGAAGCTCAGCCGCATCGCCAGCGGCTGATCGGGCTGCGGGTCGGCCTGGAAGAACTGGCCCGGCTCGAACGCCACGCCGTTCTCGAGCGCGGTGTAGAGCCAGGACGCATCGCTGCCGGGGAGATCCGTCTCGAGCCAGACCGAGAAGCCTCCCTGCGGCGTCTGGAAGCGCACCCCGGGGAGGTGCACCAGCGACGAGAGCAGCCGGTCGCAGCGATCCTGGTAGTGGGCGCGCAGCTTCTCGAGCCGCGGCTCGAACTCGGGGGAATCGAGCAGGCGCTCGACCACCGCCTGGGACAGCCCGCCGCCCTGAAGGTCGCGCCTGGCCTTCACCGCGAGCACCTGCGCGCGCACCGCGGCGGGCGCGATCAGCCAGCCCACCCGCAGGCCGGGGCAGAGGATCTTCGAGAAGGTTCCGATGAAGTAGACGCGGTCGGGGGCGTCGGCGAGCAGCGGCCGCGGCGGGGGGCCACTGAAGAGCAGCTCGCCGTAGGCGTCGTCCTCGATGATCACCTCCGCGCCGAGGCAGCGGAGGCGCTGCGCGGGCGTCATCGTGGCGCCGGTGGGGTTGCTGATCACCGGCATCACGTAGGTCACCGGCTGAGCCAGCCGCGCTTCGGGAGCGCACTGCGCCGACTCGAAGATGTCGAGCGCGCCGGGATAGGTGACGCGGTCGACCTGCACCTGCAGCGCGCCAATCACCTCCATCGCGATCGCCAGCGCGTCTTGAGCGCCGTTGGTGATGATCACCTCGTCCGGCTGGACCATTGCGCCACGCGAGCGCATTTTTGTCGCGATCAGCGTCCGCAGGCCCAGCCGGCCCTCGGGCGATGCGCACTCAAGCGCCGAGGCGCCTACCTCTTCCTCGATCGCCTCGCTCGTCGCTAGCGCGAGCGCCTTGTGGGGAAACGTCTCGGGAGCAGGAAGCCCACCGGCGAAAGAGATGATCCCCTCTCGCCCCGCGGCCTGGCGCAGCAGCCGGTCGATGGTGTGCGTTCGCATCGCCGAAGGAATTGCATCCGGTATGCCGCGTAACTTCCTGCGCGCCCGCGTCAGCGCGCGCTGCGGCGGCGGCGCACGAGGCTGATCAGCCCTGGCAGCGCAAACCACGCAGTGCCCGAAGTCGCGTCACAGCCACAGCCGACCGCGAGGCTCTTCTCCGCGAGCCCGCCGTCGCCTGCTGCTCCGCCCCCTGCCCCGCCAGCGGATCCGCCACCGCCGCCACCGCCCGCGCCACCGCCCGCGCCGCCGCCCGCGCCGCCGTCGATGCCACCATCCACGCCGGCGTCGACCTCGCCGAACCCACCGTCGGCGAGGACGCAGACATTGGCGACACAGAATCCGGTGCGGCACTCGAGCGCCACGCCGCAAGGGGTGCCGCCGGCCTGGGCGCCGATCGAGCGCGTCACCACCCGCGACGCGCCGAGCGGCGGTGAGCGGTGCTGGCTGGACGCGACCACCAGGGCGGAATCACCGGAGTACGCCAGCCGCGGCTCTCGGTGGGCCGGAGACGCCGGCAGCAGCACCATCGGCGGGTCGAGCGCCACCGATCCGCTGGCCGGAAGCGTCTGCGCCACGATCTCGCCGTTCAGCCGACGCCAGGTCACCACGTACTGCCGCCCGTTCCAGACGGTGTGCGGCTGCTCTCCGGCGGCGAGGTTGTTGTCGAGGAGGATCCGGGGCGTGTCGACGATGCCGCCGTCGCCGAGGATCCGGGTGGCGGAGAGCTGATAGTCGTCGAACCACGCGAGCAGGTAGCCGGTGCCGTCGCTGGCCACCGAGGGGTGAAACTGCGCGGCGGCCGATCCCGACAGGGTGCTCGCGGGGTCATCGAGCCGGAGGCCCGCCGGAGTCACCCGCGAGAAGGCGATTCGGTTGTCCTCGCTCCAGGCGACCAACCAGCCCTGCGCGTTTCCGGCGATGGCGGCGCTGCGCTCCGAGAAGCCGACGTTGGCCGCGAACGGTGCGGGAGTGGCGAGCAGGCTTCCCGAGGCGGTGACCACCGCCGAGTAGAGATCCTCGCTGGCCAGCCGATCCTCCGTCCACACCACCAGAAAGGCCCCGCCACCGAAGGCGACCGCCGGCTCCCAGTGGGAAAAACCGCCCGCCGGCGACGCGGCTGCCCCCACCGGCAGGCAATCCCCGCTGAGGCGAAGCGCGCGGACCGTCGGCGTCGTCTCGTTCACGATCCAGACCCCCAGCTGCTGCCCCGCCCCCGACGCGACCCGCGGCCTCACCCCGGGAACGTTGGTCAGCAGCGTCTCGAGCCCGAGCGCGTTTCCCGCCCGATCGAAGGCCCGGCACGCGGGCCGCTGGTAGCCCAGCCGGCTGTCCTCCCAGACGACGACGAAGCCCCCGTCGGTTCCCGCCACGTCCGGCCCGAACTGCGAGTTGGCCGAGCGCGCGATCTGGGGAACCGCTGCCGGGCTGCCGCCGTCGCCCCGGTCGAGCAGGAGGCCGGCGACGCCCCCGCTGGGGGGGCCATCCTCGATCCAGGCGGCGAGGACCTTCGCTCCGCCGGTCGCGGCGACCGCGTGGCGGCCGTTGTTGCTCAGCTCCACTGCAGGGCTGACGACGACTGGCGTGCCGGGCGCCACCCGCGCCGCCAGCACCACCGACCTCGCCCCGCCCTGGCCCTCGAACAGCACTCCCCAGCTGGTGAGATCCCACAGCACCGCCGGGCGCACGTGCACGTCGGCGAGGCTGTCGATCACGAACGGGCCCGCCTCGACCGCCACGCCGCTCGAGTCGTAGCGCCGCCCGAAGATGTCGGTGCCGTCGTCCCACGCGAGCATCAGCTCGCCGCTGGCCGGATCCACCGCTCCCGCCGGGCGCGACTCCTGCGCCGCCCCCGTGCTCACCGGCTGGCCTCCGACTGGATTCACCACCCCGGCGGGGCTCACCTGCGCGGCGTAGATGTCGGCGTTCCCGCTGCGGCGATCGGTCCACGCGATCCAGTATTCGCCGTTGACCGAAGGGATCACCGCCGGCTCGGTGCGATGGCCGGTGCCGCTGCTGATCGGAAAGCTGGCCGCCGCGCCGAGGCCGTTGGACGAGAGCAGCCGGCCCTGAATCGTCCACGTCCCGGCAATCAGCTCGGCCCACGAGACGAGGAAGCCGCCGTCGCTGGTGGCGAGCGAGATGGTCCGCTTCTCGTTGTTCCCGCCCGAGAAGACGATCGGCGCCGGGTCGAGGACGCCGCCGTCGGCCGAGATCCGCACCCCGCGCGCTTCGGAGAACGTGGTCCAGGCGACCAGGCAGGGATCCGGCAGGCACGCCACGGCGGGGACGTTTCCGGACGGCGCGATCGACAGCCCCGAGGGGTCCAGCAGCCCGCCGTCGAACCCCAGCCGCGCGGCCCACACCTCTTCTTGGCCGTTGTTCGCCAGCCGGTCGTCGCTCCACGCGAGCAGCCAGTGGTCCACCGAGGTGCCGATCGCGAGGTCGGCCTGGTTCATCGCCGCGCCGCCGAACACCGGGGCGTCCACCAGCGTCTCGACCCCGAGCAGCCCGGCGCGTTCGCGACTCGGCGGGCGGGAGCCCTCGGGCGCTGGCGAGGTGCACCCAGCGAGGAGCAGCACACCGAGCGCCGCCCGCTTCATGCCCGCACCCGCTCGAGCAGCTTCTTCGCGAACAGGTAGGCGTCGCCCGGCCAGCGGGCCGAGACGTAGTTGGCGTCCTCCACCACGAAGGCCGCGCGGTCGTCGAGGTCGGTGCCGCGGGTGCTCAGCTCGATCGGCCCGCGGACGAAGTCTTCCTTCTTCTCCAGCGCGCCGGTGACTTCCTCTTCGACGTAGGCGTCGTAGGTCCGGTAGTAGCGGCCCAGGCTCCAGAAGGTGGCGAGGTACGCGCTGCGCTCCATGTACTTCGGCAGGCAGGTGGTGCGCCGCCCCTTGAGCACTCCGGCGCGCGCGGCGACGAGCACCCCGTGACAGATCGCCCCCACCGGCCGGTTGAGGGCGAAGAACTGGCGCACCTTCGCCTGGAGCTCCTGGCTGCCCAGGTACTGCTTCATCCCCGGAGCGTGGCCGCCCGGGAGAATCAGCGCGTCGAACCGGGTCACGTCGAGCCCCGCCCACGCCACCGGAGCCTGGAACCCGGGCGAGGCGATCATCTCGGCGTACCAGGCGCGCGGCTCGCTCTGCGCCCCCAGCTTTCCGAACAGCACCCCGGTCAGCAGCAGCGGATCCGCGGCCGGAGCGACGCCGCCCCGCTCGGTGACGAACACCACCTCGTGCCCGGCGCGGGTGAGCACCTTCCACGGCACCGCCACCTCGGTCACGTCGAAGTCGGTGTCCGGAAGGGGGATCCAGATTCGCGCCATCGTCAGAAGTCGAAGGGGACCAGCCAGCTGGTGCCGTTGGACGTCCCGGTACGATACGAGGCGGGCGCCCCGATGCCGAGCGCCGCCTTCACCGGCGCAGACGGAGCCGATAAGCAGAGATCCTGACCGACGCTGGCGCGCTCCTTCCCGTCGCCGACGAGGGTGAGGGCCGAGGGGCGGGCGCCGACCAGCTGGGGGCCGCCCGCGAAGACGAAGACCGCGCCGGTGCCGTCGCCGTTCACGCTCGCGGTCGGCGCGCTCACCACCAG
>JAGSPQ010000273.1 GCA_018262385.1 Myxococcaceae bacterium
GAGCAGGGCTGGGACGCCGGCGGCCGCCTCGTCTGGAAGCCGACCTTCAGCCCCACCACCTACCTCACCGGGCAGTTCCGCCGCCTCGAGGTGCCTTCCAACGGCTACCACCAGGCGCGGCTGGGCGCGCGGCACGGCTTCCCGATGGGCCTGGGCCTGTCGGTTGACCTCGAGACCTACGCGCTCGACCGGCCGATTCGCGGGCAGCTGTGGTCCTACTCAGCCTCCGGCACCGCCACCTGGACCTTCGGCAAATCCTGGCTCGCCGGGATCACCCTGTTTGGAGCCACCACGCCTACCTTCGAGAGCCGCTACGAGGTCGTCGGCAAGCTCAGCTACGTCTTCGCCGCGGGAGGCGCCAACTGATG
This sequence comes from Myxococcaceae bacterium, assembly GCA_018262385.1. Lineage (GTDB taxonomy): Bacteria > Myxococcota > Myxococcia > Myxococcales > Myxococcaceae > JAGSPQ01. The sequence goes on from JAGSPQ010000273.1 coordinate 369, forward strand.
CGCCCCTTTCTTCCCCGCCGGCTGCTGTTGGTCGCCGCCTCCACCAGCCTGGTCGCCTGCGCCGGCTTCGTCGGAATCTTCGTCTCGCAAGCCGACGCGATCCGCGTCCCCCACGCGCGCCACCTCGTGGCCGAGGTCGACTGCGGCTCGTGCCACGAGACGATCTTCGAGTCGACCAACCTCGAGACCCGGAACATGCCGCCCGAGAGCAAGTGCCTCTCGTGCCACAAGGAAGAGAAGGCGAAGGGCAACTGTGGCTTCTGCCACACCAACCCCGACCACCCGACCGCGATCCCCACCCGGGCGCGCGAGCTGAAGATGAACCACGCCGAGCACATCGAGCGGGTGAAGGAAGACTGCACCGTCTGCCATCAGACGCTGCCCAATCCGCTGCGCACCGCCGGGATGGCACCGAAGATGGCGACCTGCCTGGGCTGCCACGAGCACCAGGAGCAGTTCAACGCGGGCAACTGCGCTGTCTGCCACAAGGATCTGACCCGCTACCCGCTGCAGCCGCTGTCGGCCTTCACCCACCGGCCCGACTACCTCAAGAACCACCGCCTCGACGCCCGCTCTTCTGGCGCGGTGTGCGCCACCTGCCACGAGCAGACGTTCTGCTCGGCCTGCCACAGCAAGACGGTGGGCGCGCGGATCGAGACGGTGCTCCCCGAGCGGATCGACCGCTCGTTCATCCACCGCAACGACTTCTTCGGCCGCCACCCGGTCGAGGCCCGGGCGGATCAGGCGATGTGCCTGCGCTGCCACAGCAACGAGACCTGCACCGGCTGCCACGCGAAGAACTCGCTCACCCCCGGCAGCACCGACAGCCTCCAGCCGCACCCGCCCGGGTTCGGCAACGGCGCGGTGCACGGCAAGGAAGCGCGGCGCGACATCGTCAGCTGCGCGGCGTGCCACGACCAGGGCGCGGCCAGCAACTGCGTCAGCTGCCACAAGGTCGGTGGGGTCGGCGGAACTCCGCACCCTCCCAGCTGGATGCTGCGTCACCGCAAAGAGGAGGTCAGTCGCAATGCGATGTGCCAGATCTGTCATCTGTGAGCGGCTGATGATCGCCGTCGTCGCGCTGACGGCCGGCGCCTGCGACCGGGTCGCCCCGGTGGTGCAGCCGATGGAGTTCAACCACAAGCGGCACCACGAGGCCGAGGTCGAGTGCTCCACCTGTCACGACCAGGCGGCCGACGGGCCGGCGGCGACGCTGCCGCCGCTTCGGGTCTGCGCCAAGTGCCACAAAGAGATCCAGGGCAAGGACCCGCTGCCCGAGAAGGCGATCATGGAAGCGGTGCTGGCGAAGAAAGAGGTGCCGTGGATCCAGGTCAACCGGATGGAGGGCCACGTCTACTTCTCGCACCGCGTCCACGTCGGCTTCGCCGAGATGAAGTGCGAGGCCTGTCACGGCCAGATGGAGAAGCTCGAGCGCGCCCTGGTGTCGTCGAACGTCGATCACCTGACGATGGAAAAGTGCATGAGCTGCCACGAAGCGAAGGGCGCCAACATCGACTGCATCGCCTGCCACAAGTGAGGACCCGATGACCCACAGCCGAAGGGAGCTTCTGATCGCGGGTGCGGCGGCGGTGACGGTGCAGGGCTGCAAGCAGCCCGCCTCCGAGGACCCGTTCTTCAAGTCGCAGATCAAGCCGGCGGTGCCCGGCAGCGCCGGCCTGCGCCGGGGCCACCAGGAGCTGGTTTCCTCAGTCTGCGGCCAGTGCGTCGCCGGCTGTGCGATCCAGGTCCGGGTGGTCGAGGGGCGGGCGGTGAAGGTCGACGGCATGCCCGACTACCCGATCAACCGCGGCAGCATCGGGCCCAAGGGCCAGGCCGGCACCGGGATGCTCTACCACCGAGATCGGATCAAGGGTCCGATGCGGCGCGAGGGCGCGCGGGGCTCGGGGAAGCTGGTGCCGGTGACGTGGGACGTGGCGCTCGCCGAGATCGCCGCCCAGCTGAAGGCGCTGCGCGAGAAAGGCGAGGCCCGCTCGCTGGTGCTGCTGTCGGGCGAGCCGCGTGGCCCGATGCGCGACCTCTGGAGCCGGTTCGCGCAGGCGTACGGCACTCCCAACCTCGTCGATCACCGCGCGGTCACCGACGGCGCGAAGGGGCTGGCCTCGCTCTACATGCAGGGGGTCAACGAGTTTCCCTCCTATGACTGGGATCGCACCCGCTACGTGCTCGGCATGGGCAGCTCGCACCTCGAGTCCTGGTGCCAGACGATTCACATGATGCGCGCCTCGAGCCAGCTGCGGCACGGGATGCCGGGCAAGCGGGTGAAGTTCGTCCAGGTGGGCCCCCGGTACTCGACCAGCTCGATGAAGGCCGACGAGTGGGTGTCGATCGCCCCGGCCACCTACGGCGCGTTCGTCCTCGGTCTGGCCCACGTGCTGATCCGCGACAAGCTCTACGACGAGAAGTTCGTCGCCGAGCAGACCTTCGGGTTCGAGGAGTTCACCGGCGCCGACGGGGTGGCCCACCAGGGCTTCAAGGACCTGGTGATGTCGCAGTGGACGCCGGCCCGGGCGAGCGCGATGTGCGGTGCCCCGGCGGACGTGATCGAGCGGATCGCCCATGAGATGGCGGAGTTCCGGCCGGCGATCGCGGTCGCCGACCCCCAGGTCGGCTCGGCGAGCAACGGCCTGGGCGCGGCGATGGCGGTCCACGCCCTCAACGCGCTGCTGGGAAGCATCGAGCGCCCGGGCGGAGTCCTGATCCAGCAACGGGCCTCGCTGGCACCCTGGGCCGCGCTGGCCCCCGACGAGGTGGCGAAGGCCGGCCTGAACGCGCCGCGGCTCGACGGCTCCGGCCAGAAGAGCGCGCCGCTCGCCGAGGGGGCGATTCATCACCTGCCCGCCGCGATGCTGAGCGGCAAGCCCTACCCGGCCCAGGCGGTCTTCCTCCACTTCTCGAACCCCGCCTTCTCCAAGCCCGGTGGCAAGCAGTGGCTCGAGGCGCTGGCGGCGGTGCCGCTGGTGGTCAGCTTCTCGCCGCTGGCCGACGAGTCGACCCTGGCCGCGGACTTCGTGCTGCCCGACCACAGCTACCTCGAGCGGTTCGAGTACGTCGAGCCGGCGCCTGCGCTGGGCGCGCCGATCATCGGCTTGCGACAGCCGGTGGTGCAGACGCTGCACGACACCCGACAGACCGGCGAGGTGGTGGTGCAGTTGGCCAAACAACTGGGCGGCCCGGTGGGCGCGGCCTTCGGCTGGGAGAGCTACCGCGCCGCGCTCGACGAGCGGCTGGCCGGGTTGGTCGAGCAGAAGGGCGCCAACGCCGAGGCCGACGACGCCGAGGGGCTGGTGGAGGCGATGAAAGAGGGCGGGGGCTGGTGGCTGGAGAAGCCAGACCTGGGGAAGCTCGAGTGCGCCACCCCGTCGAAGAAGTTCGAGTTCTACTCCCAGGCCATCGCCAGTCGGCTGGCCGCGGTGGCGCCCGACGCGCTCGAGGCGGAGCTGCAGCGGGCCGGGGTGCTGGCCCGGGGAGATCTGCTCTGCCTGCCGCACTTCGAGCCGCCGCGGTTCTCGGGCGCGGTGGCCGACTACCCGTTCGTGCTGCTGCCGTACCGGGCGATCAACTACGCCGAGGGCGGAATCCGTCACCTCCGCCGGCTGGTCGAGCTGCCGCTGGTGATCGAGAAGCCGAGGGCCGAGCGGCTCGAGGTGAACGACGACGACGCCAGGCGGCTGTCGCTGAAGAACAACGACCTGGTGGTGGTCGAGACCCCCGCCGGCAGCAAAGAGCTTCACGTGATGGTGCGGCCGGGAATTCAGCCCGGCACCCTCGGGCTCCCGCTGGGCTACGGGCAGTGGCCGCCCCGTCCGAATGAGGTCACCGGCGGCTACCCGCTGTTGGACGCCACCTCCGAGGACGCGATGGCCGGGGTCTTCGCGCTCCTGGGCACCCGCGCCCGCATCCGGAGGAAGTCATGAGCCTTTGGGATCTGATCGCCAGCTCGAAGAAGGACGACGAGGCCGACGCGAAGGTCGAGGCCCGGCGCAAGGCGCTCCACGCGCTGACGATGGGCACCGCCGGCGCGCTGGTGGCGCTGGCGACCCTCGGCGCCGCCAGCGGTGAAGAGGCGAAGCCCGCCGAGAAGGCTCCCGCCCCGGCGCCGAAGGGCGACGAGAAGAAGAAGAAGAAGCACAACTGGGGGATGGCGATCGACATGGACAGCTGCACCGCCTGTGGCGGGTGCGTGGTCGCGTGCCAAACCGAGAACAACGTCCCCGCCCAGCAAGAAGAGGACTCCGAGAAGGCCCGCGGGATCTTCTGGATGGACCTGCTCAGCACCGCCGAAGGCAACTACGGCGAAGGGCTCAAGCTCGAGGTGCTGCCGGTTCCCTGCATGCACTGCGAGGATCCGCCGTGCGTGAAGGTCTGCCCGGTGAACGCGACCTACGTCTCGGATGAGGGAATCGTCGCCCAGGTCTTCGATCGCTGCATCGGCTGCCGGTACTGCATGTCGGCCTGCCCGTATGGGGTGCGCCACTTCAACTGGACGGAGCCGAAGTTCGACCCCGCCGAGCAGCAGTCGCTCAACCCGGACGTCGCTTGCCGGCCGGCGGGGGTGGTCGAGAAGTGCACCTTCTGCCACCACAAGATCCGGGCGGTGAAAGAGAAGGCGCGCGCGGACGAGACGACGCTGACCGACAACGACTTCCGGAAGATCACTGCCTGTGCCGCCGCGTGTCCGGCCCAGTCGATCACCTTCGGGGATCTCAACGATCCGCAGAGCGCCGTCTCGCGCCTCCACAAGAGCCCCCGCGCGATTCGCCTGCTCGAGGAGCTCGGCACCAAGCCGAAGGTCGTCTACCTGCGGGAAACCAAGTGGCGCGAGTGAGGATCCTCAGATGACTTCGCTTGAAACGAACCTCGAAGTCCCGTTCGGCATCGGCAAGCTGACCAAGGCGCGGGCGCTCTGGGCCGCGCTGCTGCTGATCGGGATCGGCATCGGCCTGTGGTCCTTCTACCAGCAGGAGCACCACGGCGAGGTCGTCACCAACCTGCGCACCATCGGCGGCGGCGGGGTCACCTGGGGCCTCTACATCGTCTTCGTGATCGTCTTCATCGGAATCAGCTTCGCGGGAGTCACCGTCGCCTCGTTGATTCGGCTGTTCGGGCTGCAGCCGCTCAAGCCGCTGGCCCGGATGGCCGAGCTGCTGACGATCGTCGCGCTGATCGCCGGAGCGATGTGCGTGCTGGCGGATCTCGGCCGCCCGCTGGTGGGCCTGCTCAACCTGCCGAAGTACGCCCGGCCCACCTCCCCGTTCTTCGGCACCTTCACGATGGTGATCGGCGGCTACCTCTTCGCCAGCCTGGTGTACTTCTTCCTCGCCGGCCGCTCGGACGCGGCGCTGATGGCGAAGAAGAACACCCCGCTGCGCCCGCTGTACCTGCTGTGGGCCAG
>JAGSPQ010000274.1 GCA_018262385.1 Myxococcaceae bacterium
AGTTGACGTTGAGGACGTTGGCCGACCAGTCGATGCGCAGGTACTCGCGCTGGTTCCAGGGGCGGTCGCCCGAGTTCTCGGCGATCACGTTGCCCAGCTCGCCGGTCGCGGCGTTGTAGTTGCGCTGGATGTCGAAGTGGCCCTCGATCGGGAAGGCGACGACCGGAGCGCCGTAGTACTTCTGGCCCCCGGCGCACTTGCCTTCCTTGTCGCAGTACCTGGTGGTGGTGCCGGTGACCTTCGACGCCTTGTCGATGTCGATCTCGGCGCCGAGGATGAACGGGTAGGCGCGATAGCCGACCACGTTCTTTTCCTGGATTTCAAAGACCAGCTTCTCGATGTTGCCGGTCTGGCCCGGGTAGGTGAAGCCGGTGGACGCGGGGGTCCAGGTCACGGTGTTGCGGAAGAACCAGACGCCATCGAGCAGATCGGCCTTCTTCGCCACGTTCGGCTGCACGCGGTTGATGTCGCCGTTGCTCTGGGTGCACGCTGCTGCAAACAGCGTGGCGGTCGCGGCCGCCAAAGCACGCCATCGGATTGAGGTCTGGTTCATGTTGCCTCCGGTATTGGTGTTCTTCATTTCAGTAGGTCGCAGAGAAGGTGAAGCTGAGGCTGGTCGCGTTGTCGGCCGCGTTGCCGATCGCCCAGAAGGGGAAGCGGAAGTAGCCCGCGCCGCCCATCGCGCCTGAGCGCGGGGTCTGGAGGGTCGAAGCCGACAGGCTGATCCCGTAGTGATCGGTGAGCTGGTAGTTGGCGGCGATCACCGTCGAGGTGCGCTCGCCCTCACCCGCCCCGTACCTGGCGTTGGCGGGCAGCGTCTCGTTCGGCCCGATCGGCACCCCGAAGTACTTCCACGAGCGGCTGTAGGTGTAGCCGACGACGAACGAGAGGGCGTCGCTGGCCTGGAGCGAGATGTTGCCGCCGACGTTGAACGACCACGCAGTGTTCCAGGCGGAGAAGCCGACGAACGGCTCGTCCTTCCCTTCGGCGCTCTGGCGGGCGCTGAACGAGTTGAGCTGCGCGGAGGCGCCCGAGGGGCGCGAGGGGACCTGGCTGGCTCCGGTGAGGTGGAAGCCGCGCGAGCCGTTGGCGGTGAGCGCGAAGTTGAACTTGCCCACCGGCCGCGAGAACGCGAGGCCGACCGAGAGGTTGGTGATCAGGCCCGCCTGCCAGCTCTCAGGGGTGGTGGGGATGAGGATCCCGATCGAAGGCTGGAAGGCGATCCCGGTGAGCTCGTTCTTGTACAGGCCGGGAGCGGACAGCCCGAGCCGGGTGTCGCCGGGAGAGAAGCGGCGGCCGTTCTCGTTGTCCGGCAGGGTGTATTCCCAGGCGCCGCGCAGCGCGAGGCTGGCGGCGATCTTCACCTCGCCGGCGGTGAAGACGTAGCGGGGGACCACCGAGAGGGTCGCCCCGAAGTACGAGTAGAGCGAGGGATCGACGAAGGTCCCGGTACCCAGCGAGTGGTCGAGGTCGACGCCGAGCGAGAAGCCGCCCTGCTTTTCCTTCTCATCGAGGGCGGCGAGGGCGCCGCTGGTCGAAGCGGTGGGGGTGGTGCTGGCGGTGGGCGCTGCAGCAGGCGCGGCCGGCTTCGGAGTCGGGGCGGCGGTCGGGTTGGTGGTCGGGACTTCTTTGGCCAGCGCGAGGAAGGGCGCCAGCAGGACCACGATCAGTGCGGCTTTCAGGTTTTTCAAATGAGCCTCCAACGGACATCGATACGCCGGGTGTAGGTACACGACGGCGCGAGCCGCCATGAGCAAGCTTCGATCCAACTGTCGGGAATAAGGCAACCGGCTGAAACTGTTTTGGAAACGAGCTGGGTTGCGCTCCGAGTGGCAGCCACGGGTCTGGCATTGCGGGGGGTACCCGTTAGCGCAGGGGCCAAGGTCGTTAGGGAAAGCGACAACAAACCGTCACCTGGCCTTCCGTCGAACGCCGACGGACTCAGAGGGGGCGGCGCTGTAACACAGGGTCCTGACATGGATCAAACAACGTGAATTGACGCGACCGGTCGTCGATTTCGGGGCTGCGGCAGCTCACTGCTCGGAGGCGAGCAGCCGCTGCAGCCGGGCGGGCTCGACCCGAAGGACGAAGGTCTTTTCCTGGGAGAAGGTGACCGCGCCGGGAGCGCCCTTCACTTTGCGCAGGTGCTTGATCGGGACGTAGCTGACCTCGCCGCGCGGCTCGCCCTTCTGATCGGAGTGGTGGAGCGCGAGGTGGGCGGCATCGAGCAGCAGCTCTTGCGGCACGGTCGCACCGCGCTCGAGCGGGATCACCACGTGGGCGCCGGGCACCCCGCGGGCGTGGAGCCAGAGGTAGTGGGGCCGGGAGAGCTTGAAGCTCAAGGTGTCGTTGTCGAGGCCGCCCTTGCCGACCCAGATCCGCTCGCCGTGCGCGCCGAGGTACGCGCGGTAGGGGCGCGCGACCGGCTCCTGCAGCCGCTGCTTCGGCGGGGCGGTGGCGGGCGGAGCGGCCTCGAGCTGCTCGAGCTGCTTTTGCAGGGCCGCTTGATCCCGGTCGAGCTGCTCGAGCCGCTTGCGGGACATCTCGGCGCCGCGGGTGAGCCGGCGGTACTGGTGGAAGAGCCACTCGGCGTGCTGCGCGGCGGTGCGGGACGGCTCGAGCGGGACGGTGCGCTGGCCGATGGTGCCGTCGGGGAGGTACTCGGTGAGCGTGATCTCGCGCGCGCCGCGGGGCACCTCGGACAGGTGCTGCTTGAGCAGCTCGCCGTCCTGCCGGTAGCGCACCGCGAGTGAGGTGCGCGCGGCCTCGGCTTCGACTTTCTTCCGGGTGCGCTGGAGGCGGGCGAGCCGGCTGAGCAGGGGCGCGCGGGCGGCGTCGATCGCGCGCACCGCTTCGTGGGTGGCAAAGAGCGTCTCGGCGGCGCGGGACAGCGGCAGATCCTGGGCGGGGTCGGCGGCGAGCAGGCGGGAAGTCCCCGGCAGCGCGGCGGAGGCCCGGGGCACGTAAGGAGCGCCGGGGCGCTCGGGCACCGGGGTCTGGGAGGTGACGGCGAGGATCCGCTCGCCGGCGGTGAGCAGCACCGCGGGCGGAGCGGACAGCTCGAGCTGCAGCGCGTACTCCTTCTCTTCGCGGATCAGGGTGAGGGTCGCCCGCTGGAGGTCGGGGGTGACCGCGAGCAGCTTCGCGCCGGTGAGCGCGGTGCGGGCGAGGTGCTGAAAGCCGCTCGCTTCCCCCGGGGTGCCCCTGGGCCGCTGCTCGACGATCGACAGCCGGCCGACCTGGGGCGCCGCGCAGAGGTGGAGCGTCACCGACTTGCCGGGGACCCGCAGCTCGAGCCACACCCGGCCCGGCAGGGTGGCGTTCACCTTCTGCACCACGGCGCCCACCAGCTGGGCGTTGAGCTCGGCGGCGACCGCGGCCAGCTCGGAAGGACGCAGTGACACCGCTCAACGCTCCCGGCCCGGCTGGTTCGCTCGAACGAACCCGTTCATCCCGAGCGCAGTCGAGGGACGGGCGAGCCCAGGGGCCGGGCGCGTCACCGCGTGTCCCGGGCGAGGGCGATCACCTCGGCGAGATCGAAGGGGCGAGGCGGCGCGAGCTGCGCGTAGCTGCACTGCGCAGGCGGCTTGTCGGTGCGCCAGCGGACAAAGGTCGCTCCGTGGCGGAAGCGATCTCCCTGGAGGTAGTCGAACTTCACTTCGACGACGAGCTCGGGGCGCAGCGGCGTCCACGACAGATCCTTCTTCGCCGACCAGCGGCTGGGGGCTCCGGGCGTGCGGCCCTCTCCGAAGCTGGTGCCGCCCTCGTAGGGCTTGAGCTTCTCGACCAGCTCGCGCTTCTGTTTGGCGGTGAAGGACGAGGTGTGCCCGACGTGGTGCAGCACGCCCTGCGCGTCGTAGAGCCCGAGCAGCAGCGCGCCGATGGTGTCGGCCGCCTTGCCGACCCGGTAGCCGCCCACCACGCAGTCGGCGGTGCGGCCGTGCTTGACCTTCACCATCACCCGCTTGCCCGACAGGTACGGCAGCTCGGTGCGGCGCGCGATGATCCCGTCGAGGCCCGCGCCTTCGAAGTGCTGGAACCACTCGAGCGCCAGCTTCGGGTCGGCGGTCTGCGGGGTCGGGAACAGCGCGTCGCTCACCGGCACGATCTCGAGCAGCTTCGCGCGCCGCTCGGCGAACGGGCGGCCGCGCCAGTCTTCGTCGCCGAACGCGAGCAGGTCGAAGGCGACGAAGGCGGCCGGAGTCTCCTTCGCCAGCTTGCGCACCCGCGAGTCGGCGGGGTGGATCCGCTGCTGCAGGGTCTCGAAGTCGAGGCCCTTCGGGGTGGGGATGAACAGCTCGCCATCGAGCACGCACGCCGGGAGCCGCTGGCCGAGCAGCGCGACCACCTCGGGGAAGTAGCGCTCGAGCGGCTGGCCGTTGCGGCTGCAGAGGTGGACCTTCTCGCCATCCTTGAACGGCAGCGCGCGGAAGCCGTCCCACTTCGGCTCGTAGACCCACCCTTCGCCCACGGGGATCTCGTCCTGCGGCTCGGCAAGCATCGGCTCGATCGGAGACGGGAATGGCAAGGTCATCGGTTGGTCGGCGATGTTACGCACATGAGCCCGAAGGCGCGCGGGGCTTCGAGAGGCAAGGGCACCTCACGGGGACGACCACAACACCAACCCGTACTCGCCAATCTGCTGAAACCCGATCGCCTGATACGCCCGCTGCGCGAACACGCTCTGGGGGCCGGTGAAGAGCACCGCCCGGGTCACCCCTTCGTCCCGGGCGACCGCCAGCATCCCGGCGACGACGCGGCGCGCGTAGCCCCGGTTCCGGTCGGCGCGCGGAGTGAAGACTCCTCCGAGCTGCACGCAGTCCGGGATCCGGGCGTTGAAGCAGGCGCTGCACACCACCCGGCCCTCGACCCGCAGCACGAAGTAGCTGCCCTCGGCGGCGATGCCCTCGACGGTCTTCCGGGCGCTGATCCGGGTGGCCTCGGTCGGCTGCGCGCCCAGCTCCTCGATCACGAAGTCCATCCGGTGCTGGGCGACGACCTCGAGCTCCTCGGCGCCGACGCGCCGGCACTCCCACCCGCCGGGCGGGATGATCAGCTCGGAGAGCTGCAGCCCGAACAGCACATCCCGGCAGGCGAAGCTGGGGGGCGGCTGCTCGAGCTTCAGCACCCGCCGCGCCGACTCGAGCTGCGCCCAGGGTCCGAGCAGGCCCTCGACCTTCCGGCCGGACTGCGCGCGCGCGAACTGGGCCAGCTCGGCCGCGTGCGCCGGCGCCTGGCACACCAGGTGCCCGTTCCACGTGTGGCAGACGACTCCCCGCAGCTCGGCCTGCTCTTCCCAGCCGACCCAGGTGCCCTGCAGCCGCTGGCCTTCGTACCGCAGCCCGGCGGCCCGCAGGTTCGAGCGCAAGATGAGCGAGGTATCGGGGTGCGCGCGCAGGAACCGCTCGGCGCGCGCCTCGTCACCCGGAGCCAGCAGAACGGGACCCATGATGGGTCTTACGACGCCGGCGCCAGGCCCGAGCTGACTTTCAGAACGCCTTGAGGTCTTTGAGGATCCGCTTCGAGATCACGATCCGCTGGATCTCTCCGGTGCCCTCGAAGATGTCGTAGACCCGGATGTCGCGGAACCACTTCTCGACGAAGTGGTCGCTCATCACTCCCGCGGCGCCCATCACCTGGGTGAGATCCGAGAGGGTGTCGATCGCGGCGCGCGCGGCGAACGCCTTCGACATCGAGGCCTCCTTCGCGTTGCTGATCCCCGCGTCCGCCATCCACGCCGCGCGCCAGCACAGCAGCCGCGACGCCTCGATC
>JAGSPQ010000275.1 GCA_018262385.1 Myxococcaceae bacterium
CGGCGGGCGAGGATCTTGTACTGGTGGGTGAAGAGCAGCAGCGAGACCAGGAAGAAGTCGAGGCCACGGAACACCACGCAGCCGGCGCGCGCGTAGACCTCGATGTTCGCCTCGAAGTCGGTGGGCAGCTCCGTCCAGTGGCGGTTGGCCTTCACGTGGTGGCCGATGTGGTAGCCGTCATTCCACGCCTTGTGGTTGTAGCCGGCGTTGATGCAGCTGATCGAGTTGAGCAGGCTGTTGCCGGGATCGTTCTGGTCGATGAACGCGTGCTGGCCCCAGTTGCCCATCATCATCAGGAACCGCACCATGAACAGCGGCACCGCAAAGCCGATCACGCCCGCGCGGACGTCGATCAGGCAGGCGCCGGCGACCAGGCCCCAGTGGCAGAACTCGGCAATCAACATCCGGCGCGCCATCGCCCGGCGCGACTTCTTCTTCGCCAGGTAGGTGGGCACCTCGTAGACGCCGAAGAAGAAGAACCGGAAGAAGTAGGCGAGGAAGTGGAAGACGTTGTCGCGCTGGTACTTCATCGTCGACGACAGGTCGGGCGGCAGGTTGTTCTCGGCGTGATGCATGCCGATGTGGTGCTCCATGTACCCGGTCGGAATCCCGAACAGCGCCGACATCAGGTACGGGTGCACCGCGTCGAGCCAGCGCGGCCGGCGCAGGAAGGGCCGGTGCATCGTGTTGTGCAGCATCAGGATCGTCGGCGGCAGCAGCCAGATCCAGGCGGCGAGCCAGACCGCGGCGAGCGCCCAGTGAAAGCGGAACAGCATCAGCCCGAGGATCGGCAGCATCACGGCGATCGCTTTGAGCGTGTGGCGCACGAGGACTTCGTCGCGCGGATCGTAGAGCGCCTTCTGGCACCAGGCGTGGAGCGGGGAGGGGCCGTAGACAGGAGCGGCAGTGGGGTCGGTGATCGGGATCGCCATGCGGATGGCGGGCGGTTAACCACGGACCCGGCCTTCAACGCCAGCCGATGTCGCCCAAAACGAGTCAGGCGGTTGCGGGGTCCCGGCGCACCAGCCCGAGGCCGACCAGCGCCACCCCGAGGCAGAACGGGAGCAGCCCCGCCCCCACTCCGTACTGCAGGCAGGTGAGCGCCTCGGCGGTGCCGGCCATCCGGATCAGCTCGGCGTCTTCCGGGCTCACCTGGGCGAGCGCGTTCTCCACCGCCTGCTGGCCCAGCACGTAGCCGACGGTGCCGAGCAGCGGAGCGAGCACGCCCAGCCCCATCAACCCGGCGGCGAACCAGAGGGTGCGCGCCTTGCCGATGACGAGGGCGAGCACGAAGCCGGTGACGCCGCCGAAGGTGCCAAGGCAGCCGAGCAGCGCGATCGGGTACATCGCGAAGCCGCCCTCGACGAAGTCCCGGGCAAGGGTGTTCATCGGTGGCTCCCCGAAGGCAGCCGGCCCAGCTGGACGGCGAGGCAGAGCGCGCCGGCGAGCAGCGCGGGCAGGCCGATTCCGGCGCCGAACAGCAGGGCGGCCGCTGACTCTTCGGTGCCGGCGGCGAGGATCAGCGCCCGGTCGCCGGGGTTGACGTGGGCCGCCGCGGCCAGCGTCAGCCGCTGCCCGGTCACCCGGCCCAGCGCGCCGAGGCCGAGGCCGAGCACCCCGCTGGCCATCACCAGGGTGGAGATCGGGACTGCGGTGCGCGCCAGCTTCGGCGGGAAGGTGAGCGCCAGCGCGGCGATCGCTCCCGGCACCGCCAGCAACCCCACCGCGAACAGCAGCAACATCAGCGGTCCACCGTTTCGAATCAGGTCCAAAACAGCCTCCAGGGGTCAGACCCCTCGTACGTCAAAACCGCCCCGAGGTGTCAGACACCTCGTACGCCGCTCCGGGTCGGAAAAGGACGCGTAAACGACAATGATTTCAGTGTCTTGCGAGGACAATTAGCCCGACGATTGGTCCCCTTTTCGGGGTCAAAACTGTTAGGAGTTGACAGCTCTTTACTGCCTGTTCTGGACACTGATGGACAACGCCACTCCGACCGCCGTCACCCCCAATCCCGCCGAGTACGGCGCTGCCAGCATCACGGTTCTCGAAGGCCTCGAGGCGGTGCGCAAGCGGCCCGGGATGTACATCGGCGACACCAACGTCTACGGGTTGCACCACCTCGTCTACGAAGTGGTCGACAACTCGGTCGACGAGGCGCTGGCGGGCTACTGCACCGACATCGAGGTGATCGTCCACGTCGACAACAGCATCACCGTCATCGACAACGGCCGCGGCATTCCGGTCGGCCCGCATCCGACGGTGATCGGGATGGACACCGTCGATGTGGTGATGACCAAGCTGCACGCGGGCGGGAAGTTCGAGAACTCGGCGTACAAGGTCTCGGGCGGTCTGCACGGCGTCGGCGTCTCGTGCGTCAACGCGCTCTCCGAGGCGGTGACCCTCGAGATCCAGCGGGGCGGCAAGGTCTACCAGCAGAAGTATGCCCGGGGGATTCCCCAGCAGAAGGTGACCGAGATCGGCGTCACCGACAAGCGCGGCACCAAGGTCACCTTCAAGCCCGACACCACCATCTTCGAGGCGACCGAGTACAACTTCGAGACGCTCTCCGAGCGGCTGCGCGAGCTGGCGTTCCTCAACGCCGGGCTGCACATCACCATCGCCGACGAGCGCAACGGCAAGAGCCACGACTTCAAGTTCACCGGCGGGCTGATCACCTTCGTCGAGTACCTCAACCGCGCGAAGATCGGGCTGCACGAGAAGCCGATCTTCGTGAAGGCGGAGAAGGACAACGTCAGCCTCGAGCTGGCGATGCAGTGGAACGATGGGTACGACGAGCGGATCTTCACCTTCGCCAACAACATCAACACCCACGAAGGCGGCAGCCACCTCTCGGGCTTCAAGTCCGCGCTCACCCGCACCATCAACAGCTACGCGGAGAAGAGCCAGCAGTGGAAGGACCTGAAGGAGACGCCCACCGGCGACGACGCCCGCGAAGGGTTGGCGGCGGTGATCTCGGTCAAGCTCCCCAACCCCCAGTTCGAGGGGCAGACCAAGACCAAGCTCGGCAACTCGGAGCTCAAGGGGGTGGTCGAGCAGCTGGTGAACGAGGCGCTGTCGACCTGGCTCGACGAGAACCCGAGCAACGCGAAGAAGATCGTCGGGAAGATTGGTGACGCGACCCGCGCCCGGCTGGCGGCCCGCAAGGCGCGTGAGACGGTTCGCCGCAAGGGCGTCCTCGATGGCAGCGGCCTGCCCGGAAAGCTGGCCGACTGTCAGTCGAAGGATCCGTCGGAGTGCGAGCTGTACCTGGTCGAGGGAGATTCCGCAGGCGGCACGGCCAAGCAGGCCCGCTTCCGGCGCAACCAGGCGATCCTCCCGTTGCGCGGCAAGATCTTGAACGTCGAGAAGGCGCGGTTCGAGAAGATGCTCACCTCCGAGCAGATCATCAACCTGATCACCGCGCTCGGCACCGGCATCGGCAAAGAGGACTACAAGCCGGCCGACGTCCGCTACCACCGGATCATCATCATGACGGACGCAGACGTCGACGGCGCCCACATCCGCACCTTGCTGCTGACGTTCTTCTATCGGCAGATGCCCGAGCTGATCACCAACGGGTACCTCTACATCGCGCAGCCGCCGCTCTACAAAGTGACGCGCTCGAAGAAAGAGAGCTACCTGAAGGACAACGACGCCAAGGACGAGTACCTGCTGGCGATCGCCGCCGAGCGCACCCGGCTGCGGGTCGGCGGCCGGGACGTCACCGGCGAGGACTTGAAGGCGCTGCTGCGCAAGGTCCGCACCTACCAGGTGCGGCTGGAGAAGCTCTCCGCGCGCCGCGACGGACGGGTGATCGACGCGCTGCTCCAGGCGGCCGACCTGACCCGGGAAGGGCTGATCAACAAGGAGCTCGGCCAGGCGGAAGTCGACAAGATGACCGACTACCTCGAGGCCCGGACCCCCGACATCCTCGACCACATGAAGATCGAGCGGCTCGATGATCCGCAACACTCGAGCAAGAAGCTGGTCTTCAAGAGCGAAGTGAACGGCTCGCCGCGCGAGACGGTGATCGACACCGCGTTCCTCGACTCTCCCGAATACGGAGCGCTGCTGACCCTCAAGGAGACGCTCAAGGCGTTCGGCGCGCCGCCCTACGAGGTGCGGATCGGCGACGAGGTGCACACCGCGCACACCTACCAGCAGGTGCTCACCCTCGCGAACGAGGAAGCGCTCAAGGGGATCACCCTCCAGCGCTACAAGGGCCTGGGCGAGATGAACGACGACCAGCTGCGCGACACCACGATGGACGCGACCAAGCGCACGCTGCTCCAGGTCAGGGTCGGAGACGCGATCGAGACGGACAAGACCTTCACCCTGCTGATGGGCGAGGTGGTCGAGGATCGCCGGCTGTGGATCGAACAGAACGCGCTGTTGGTCAACAACCTCGACACCTGATGCGCCGCCTCGGGGTGGTCGCAGTGCTGCTGTCCCTGCCGGCGTGGGCGGCCGAAGGGAACCTGCTGGCCGGCAAGGTGCCGGTGCAGGTCAGTGGGGTCAACGACCCGCAGCGGATGACCGACGGGGTGGCCTCGCTCGACGGCGACGAGTGGCGGTCGACCCGCACCTCGGTGATTCAGGTCAACGGCTCGGCGATCTGGGACCTGGGCGAGGTGAAGCCGATTCGCGCCGCGATGCTGCAGGGCGACAACAACGACGACTACCTGCTCGAGGGCAGCCCGGACAACGCGACCTGGACGGTGCTGTGGCGGGTGCACACCGTGAGCGACCCGGGGATGCGGCTGCGGATGATCCGGACCCTCGACGGCTCGGCGCGCTACGTGCGGCTGACCGCGCGCGGGGGCGACAGCTCGTACAGCGTCAGCGAGCTCGAGCTGCACAGCACCCCGGAGACGATGGCCGATTCGAAGCTGAAGCGGCAGCGCGGGCGCTCGTCGGACGAGCTGCCGGGCGTGCTGTGGGCGGCGACGCTGGGCGCGATCGCGCTGCTGGTGCACAACAAGCAGAAGATTCTCTGGGTGCTGGGAGCGCCGTTCGTCGCGGCGCTGGTCTGGGCCTCGCTCACCGCGCTGCTCGATCGCTTCGTCGGTTAGTTCAAGATCGGCACCTCGACCGGCGCGCGATCGCCGACGGTGATCTCCGCCTTGCCGACCTTCCACAGCACCTCGGTGAAGCGCACCGACACCCGCGGGCCGCTGGTGCGCTCGAGGGTCAGCCGGCCGGCCTTCGGCAGCATCGCGCCCAGCTCGTACTCCACCCCTTCGGCGGCCAGCTCGGTCTTGCCGGCCGGAGCGGGCTGCTCGAGCGAGCCGGTGCCGTCGAGGGTCAGGTCGGTGTGGCCGATCAGCGGCAGGCCCTTGCGGTAGCCGAGCCGGGCGTCGAGGCGGAACACGCTGTCGGCCACCTTCACCCCGTCGATCGTCGCCCAGATCCGCTTCTCGTCGCCGCACACCCCGGCGCCGATTCGCACCGGCAGCACCTCGCCGTCCACGCTCAGCTGGCGAAAGTCGGCGCTGACGTCGATTCGGTCTTCGCCGAAGCCGAGGTCGAGGCCGAGCGTCCCCTTCACCACGTGACCGCCAACGTCACAGCCCTCGGCCGCGAAGGCGAGGTCGAGGCCGTCGGGGCGGGTGGTCAGGCTCACGCACGAGAACGGCACCGACACCGGGGGGAGCGCCTTGCCGATTGCCCCGCTCAGCGGGCCGCACGAGTAGCTGGGCAGCACCCCGAAGATCTCCAGCGCCTTTCGCGCCGCGGCCGCTCCTTCGAGCGCCTGCTCGGTCTGCCGGG
>JAGSPQ010000006.1 GCA_018262385.1 Myxococcaceae bacterium
CAAGTGAAGTTCGCCACGCCGACCGACGAGGACATGGGGCTGCTGGCCGCTCTGCGCTCGGGCTCCGTCCCCTGGAAGGACCGCAACGAGAAGGTCGCCGAGAGCCTCGAGGCGCTCACCAAGCTGCGGCCGTTCATCCAGGTCGGCAAGTTCAACGGCAGCCTGGTCGGCTACGTGACGATCGAGCGCGACGGCCCGGTGCCGGGCGCTGCCTACATGCGGAACATCGTGGTCACCGCGTCGCTGCAGAAGCGCGGCGTCGGCACCCAGCTGCTCAACCGTTCACTGGAAGTCGCCCGGGACATGAACCGCAAGACGCTCGCGCTCCGGGTTGATCCGGCGAACGCGCCGGCGGTCTCCTTCTACCGGAAGGCCGGCTTCACCACCGTCGCCACCGTGGTGAGCAAGAAGAGCGGCAAGCTGCGGCTGCTGATGAGCCGCGAGCTGTAGCGAAATTCCCCCCGCCATCGCCGGGTTGCCTTCGAACAGATGCGTTGGCTCCTTGCGCTGATGGCGGTGGTGGGACTGGTGGCCGCCGGCTTCTTTCTCGGCAGCCGCCTCCCACCCCAGGCCCCGTCACCCACGGTGGTCGAGCGGCTGCGCGCCGTCTCGCGGCTGCAGGTGCTCGACGTCTCGGTCACCCGCAAGGTGACCCTCCAGCCGGATCCGGTGGATCAGCCGACCGTCACCGGCGCGCTGGTGCAGTGGGCGCGCTACGCGGTCGCTCCTCCCTCGGGGACGGCGCTGGTCACGGCAGAGGCGCACTTCGCGATCGATCTGTCGAAGCTCCCGCCGGACGCGGTGAGCGTGCAGGGCGAGCGGGTCGAGCTGACCCTGCCGGAGGCCGAGGTGTCGATCGAGCTGACCCCCGCGCAGACCGAGGTGGTGGTCTCGAACCTCGACTCGCAGCAGACCACCGCGCTGCTGGCCAAGGCGCAGGTCGAGCTGGGGCAGTCGCTCGCCAGGGACCCGCGGCTGCGGGAGAAGGCCCGGGTGGCGGCCGAGAGAGCGCTGGGCGCGGTGGTGCTGGCGCTGGGCTTCAAAGAGGTGCGGTTCAACCAGCCGGTGGGCCCGCCGGTGCCCGCCCCCGCCCGCTGAAGCTCACAGCTGGATCCGCGCTCCGCCCTCGGCGGCCGACACGGTGGCGGCTGCGAACGCCTGCTGCACCCGCGCGCCTTCCTCGAAGGTGGCCAGCCGCACCCGCTCGCCGCCGTCGATGATCGCCAGCAGCTCGCGCGCGTTCTCCACGTGCGCCTGGGCCCACGGCTCGCGCCGGCCTTCCACCGGACCCAGCGGTGGGCTGAGCGTCGACCAGCCCTCGGACGCCGGAAAGCTCACCTGGGCCGGGCCGAGCTGCCAGCCGCCGAGCGCAGGCACGTAGCCTCCCGCCACCCGGGCCACCCGGCGCTCGGCGAACAGCACCCAGATCCCATGAATCCCCGGCTCGGAGGAGGCCGCCTGGGTGATGGTCACCTGCCGCCCGGAGGCGAGCCCCACCGCGATCGCCACCCGCTGCAGCGGCAGCTGCTGCCGCGTCGCCTCGACCCAGGCCGGCGCCTCGCCCATCAGCCAGAAGGCGGCGTCGAGCAGGTGCGACATCCCGCTCCAGTCGCCCGAGGCCTCGCTGCCGGGCGGGTGGGCGAACGCGCTGCGCACGGTGACGGTCAGCGCGGTCGGCCGGGGCCAGGTCTGCGCCCAGTCGCGCAGCGCCACGAACGGCGGCAGCTGCCGGTAGGGGAAGCCGACCCCGCACACGCTGGCGGGACGCTCGGCGGCGGCGCGGGCCAGCGCGAGCGCCTCCTCGGCGGTGAAGGCCAGCGGCTTCTCGCACAGCACGTGGCGGCCCGCGCTCAGCGCCGCCAGCACGTGGGCGTGGTGCGCGCGGTCGGGGCTGGCGACCACCACCACCTCGCAGGCGGCGCACAGCTCGGCGACGTCGGTGGTGGCGAGCGGGATTCCTTCCCGGGCGGCGACCTCGGCGGTCTTCGCCCGGTCCTGGCCGCAGAGCGCGACCACCTCGGCCCCCGCGCCGCGAAAAGCGCCGACGTGCATCCGACCCCAGTTGGTGCCGATGACGCCGACGCGCATGGAAGAGGCCTTCGCTACTTTGCTTCGAGATCGCCGTCGTGGATCTGCGCCAGCAGCTTGCCGGCAGGGCTGAAGATCCCGCCGTAGGTGTTGTCGCCGGCGCCGAAGTCGATGCTGATCAGCTTCTCGCCGGTCGCAGGATCCTTCAGGTTGCGGACCACGAACTCGCCCTGGTCCACCGCCTCGAACGCATCTTTGAGCGTCACGGTGTCGGTGTACGAGGCCTGGTGGGTGGCGTCGATGATCATCTTCTTCAGCTCGGGCGGGACCTGATCCGGCCGGGTGAAGGTGACCTCTTTCTCGGTCTTCACCCCGTCGAGCAGGTCGCCGAAGGTCTGGAACTTCTTCACCACCGACTCGGGCGCGGGGGCGGGCGCCTGCTTGAGCGCCTTGGCGAGGTCCACCGCCAGCTTGCCGGTGAGCGACATCTTCTTGATCTCGTCCTTCGACAGCCCGTTGTTGTCGAGGTCGTACTTCGCGACCAGGTGCTCTTTGGCGTAGGCGACCGCCTTCTTCACGTCGGCGGGAGTGACCTGGGCGCCGAGCTTGAAGTCCCGGTGGTCGATGAACCGGAAGAACATGTCGACCAGCTTCTTCTCCGGCCCCTTGAGCTGGGGAAGCCGGGCTTTCACCTCGGCGCGGCTGATCTTCCCGTCCGCCCCGCCGGCCTGGATGATGGTCTTCGCGGCCTGCTCGAGCGCCCGGTTCACGTCGACTTTTGCGATTCGTGCCATGGGCGGCTTCTTAGCTCCGGCTGCCTGCCCGATACCACTCGGCGACGTCCGCAAAGCGGCTGAAGCGTTTCGCCGGGGGGAGCGCGTCGAGCAGCGCCTTGCCGTACCGCCTCTTCGTCACCCGCACGTCGAGCAGGGCGACGATCCCCCGGTCGGTGCGCGAGCGGATCAGCCGGCCGAACCCCTGGCGCAGCGCGAGCGCCGCCTGCGGCACCTGGAACGCGTCGAACGGCTCGCCCCCGCGGGCCTTCACCGCCTCGATCCGCGCGGCGGTCAGCGGCTCGTTGGGGGGCGCGAAGGGGAGCTTGTCGATGATCACCAGCGAGAGCGCGTCGCCCGGCACATCGACCCCTTCCCAGAAGCTCTGGGAGGCGAACAGCACGCTCGGCTGGGCGGTGAACGCCTCGAGCAGCGCCCGCCGCGGCCGCTGGCCCTGCAGCAGCACCTGGCCGGGGAGCCTGGGCGCCAGCCGGCCGTGCATCGCCTCCATCGCCCGCAGGCTGGTGAAGAGCACGAACGCCCGCCCCCCGGTCAGCTCGAGCAGCCGTTGAATCTCCTCTTCGGCGGCGTCGAGGAACCCGGGCGCCGCCGGCTCGGGCAGCTGGGGCGGCAGGTAGAGGGCCGCCTGGCGGGGCCAGTCGAAGGGCGAGTCGACCCGCAGCGACCGCCAATCGCGCTGGGTGAGCCCGAACCGCTCGACCGCGAAGTCGAACGAGGTCTCCTTGCCGTTCACCGCCGGGGCGCAGAGGGTGGCGGAGGTGAAGACCACGGTGTCGACCGAGCCGTAGAGGCGGCGGGCGAGGGTGTCGGCGATGTCGATCGGCGCGGCCTTCAGCGCGGTCGACCGGCCCTTCTGCTGCGCCCAGTAGACGTGGGTCGGATCATCGGCCCGCAGCAGGAAGTCGAGGTTCGCCGCCGACTCGCCGGCCCGCCGGTGCAGCCCGGCCAGCTCGCCCTCGGCGTCCGAGGTCATCGCCGCCAGCGCGCCGAGCGCCTGCAGCAGCGGCCGGGCCTTCGGGTGCAGCGGCGCGGTCCTGGTCGCATCGAGCCGCGCGTCGCCGCCGTCCCCGTCTCGTCCTTCGAGGGCCAGGGTGCGCTGGACGTCGCGGAAGAAGGCGTGGGCGGTGTCGCGCAGCTTCAGGCCCAGCGCGCTGGCGGCGCCGCGCTGCTTGATCGCATCGCTGCCGAGCTGGAGCAGCGCTCCGCTCGAGACCCCGACCCCGAAGTGCTCGGTGGCGACGTCCTCCAGCGCGTGGGCCTCGTCGAAGATCACCGCGTCGTAGCGGGGCAGCACCCGCAAGCCCTCTTCGCCGCCGCGGATCCGCAAGCTGAGGTCGGCGAAGAACAGCGCGTGGTTGACGACGATCAGCTGCGAGGCCTCGGCGGTGCGGCGGGCCTGGGTGACGAAGCACTGCTCGTAGAGCGGGCACTTCCCGCCCAGGCAGTTGTCGGAATTGGTCGACAGCTGCGACCAGCTGGCCCAGTCGTCCGGCAGCTCCGACTCGGCGCGGTCTCCGGTCTGGGTGCGCATCGCCCAGTTGCGCAGCGCGGAGAAGTGGGTCGCGTCGTCGGGCGAGGCGAACAGCGGGGCCCGCTCGAAGGCCTCGAACCTCTGGGCGCACAGGTAGTTCGCCCGCCCTTTGAGCAGCGCGGCGTCGAACGGCAGCCCGACCGCGTCGCGCAGCAGCGGAATGTCCTTGAAGAAGATCTGATCCTGCAGGTTGCGGGTGGCGGTGGAGATGATCACCTTCTTCCCCGACAGCGCCGCCGGCACCAGGTAGGCGAGCGTCTTGCCGGTGCCGGTGCCCGCCTCGGCGACGAGGTGGGTGCCTTCGCGCAGCGCCGCCTCGACCGCCCGGGCGAGCTGAACCTGGGCCGGCCGCAGCTCGAACCCGGGCATCGCCGCCGAGAGCGCCCCCCGGGTGCCGAGCAGCCCTTCGACGTCGAGGGGGGAAGGGCGGGTCACTCCGGAGACAACATCGTGCGCGCCATCACCGCGAGCAGGCCAAGGCACAGCAGCAGGCCGGCGATCACCACCACGTACTTCCACTTCGGATCGAACTTCACCGTCGCCGGGCTCCCCTTCGCCAGCGCGCTGGGGACGAGCGCCATTCGCAGCACCTCGTCGCGGCCGCGCGCGGCGTACGGATCTTCGGGCGAGGCGGCCAGCCGCAGCCGGTAGAGGCGGCCGACCGAGGCGAGATCCTGCTCGGAGACGGCGCGCTGCCGCAGCGAGACGTGGAGCGCCTCGTTGCCCCAGTCGCAGAGCAGCTCGACCCAGGCGGTCTGCAGCCAGGCGGCCGGAGCGACCTCGCCCGGATCGAACTGGGCGAAGGTCAGCCCGCACTGGGCGCAGCTGGCCGCGCTGCCCGGGCGGGGCGCCACGCACTTGGGGCAGCGGCCGGCCGGGACCTCGAACGGCCCGGCCCGGGCGGCCTCGGCGGCGATCGCGACCGCGTCCGAGCCGGCCAGCCGCAGCGCGACCACGTTCGAGGTGCCGGGGGCCGAGGTCAGCTGCAGCGCCGGCCGCTCGCCGGTGACGGTCGGGGCGACCGGGGCGAGCGGAACCAGCGGCGCCGGAAGGGAGGAAGGAGGGCTGACCCGCGCGGCGTTGGCGCAGGCAGGGCAGGTGAGCACCAGCGCGCCGCCGTCGAGCTTGAAGTCGCGCAGCTCGACCAGCCGTTCGCACTTGGGGCAGAGGAACTTCACAGGCTGACCACCACCGGCATCAAGGTCAGCGCGAAGAACACGAAGCACACGGCGCACACCACCTTTCGACCCGCCGACAGCGGCTGGTCCGGATGACTTACTTCCGGGTGGGTGTAGCCGACGACTTTTCTGGTGACGAGGAACCAGACGATCCAGGTGGCGCTGAAGAAGACGATCAACCCCACCAGCACCGCGCTCATCACCTTGCCGATCGTCACCGCCCGGGGGCCGAACCAGGCGAAGGTGAGGTGCCCGGCGTCGAGCTGCCCGATCGGCATCAGGTTCAGCATCGTCACCACCATTCCGAACCAGGCGGCGAGGAACACCGGGTGGACGAAGAGGTCTTTCCCTGAAGGCAGCGGGCCGTGCACCAGGTACTGCAGGCCCCAGGTGAGCAGGTTGTGGCCGAAGAACTCCGCGGTCGGGTCGGGGGCGAAGGCGGCTCCGCGCAGCAGCTCGATCCACCGCGGGACCAGCACCCACAGCGAGGTGGTGCCGGGGAAGAACGGCGGGGGGCTGGGGGCGTCTCCCACCCGGCACAGCCCGAGCCCCACCACCAGCAGCGGGATCGCGATCAGCAGCCCGGCGAGTGGCCCGGCAGCGCCGATGTCGACCAGCGCGTTGCGGCTGGGGATCTTGCCGCGCAGGCGGATCACCGCGCCCATCGTGCCGAAGCCGAGCGGCAGCGGGATGAAGTACGGCAGGCTCGAGTCGACCCCGTGGCGCCGCGCCATCACGTAGTGGCCCATCTCGTGCGCGCCGAGGATCAGCATCGCGCAGAACGAGAACAGCCCCGCGTCGAGC
Organism: Myxococcaceae bacterium; assembly: GCA_018262385.1. GTDB lineage: Bacteria > Myxococcota > Myxococcia > Myxococcales > Myxococcaceae > JAGSPQ01. Next base: position 6,336 of record JAGSPQ010000006.1, read on the forward strand.
GCGCGATCCGCCCAGGGCTGGGTGGGGGAGGTGAACTGGTAGACGAACGACCCGAAGGTGGTCGCCACCGTCGCGAGAAAGAGAACCGCATGGAGCCAGAGCCGCTTCACCGTTGACATCGAAGAGGGGGTTCATATCCTCCGCGCGCCCATGACGCGCACTCTGATCCTCGCCGCCGCCGTCGCCGCCTCCTCCAGCTGTGCCTCGGTCGACTGGGTGACCGTCGCCTCGAATGAGGTGGTCACCAACGGCGGGGACGCGATGGCGGTGTTCCAGGTGAGCACGATCGGCGTCACTGCCATCTTCCACCTGATCACCATCGTCCCCGGCGGCGACCTGGACGACTCGGTGAACAAGGTGCTGGTCGCCGAGGCGAAGAAGATCGGCGCGAGCAAGGTGAACCTGATCAGCGCCAGCACCACTCCCCGCGACGGCTTCTTCCGGGTGTACGGGACGCTGATCGGGTTGCCGACCGCGACCGTGGTCGGCATCGCAGTCAAGTAGCGACCGCCCGCCCGAATGCGGCGCGCGCTGCTGCTCGGGCTGCTGCTGTCCGGCTGCCGGAAGGAGGCCACCCCGGCCGAGCTGCTGCTGTCGCAGGTGAAGCAGGCGCTGGCGGATCGCGACGCCCGGCTGCGCAGCTACCACCTGGTCGCGGTGACGAAGGAAGGCGAGGCGCAGGCGACCCACGCGTTCTTCTTCCGCTCGCCCAACCAACTGCGCGCGGTGGTGGCGGCCCCGACCCCGCTCGAGTGGAGCTTCGACGGCACGCGCCTCTTCCAGCTGCAGAGCGAGACGAAGACCTTCTCGACCTTCGAGCTGAAGCTGCCGCCCGCGAAGGCGTCGATCTTCCTCCACTCCACCTTCTCGCCCTTCGTGCCCGAGGGTTTTCGCGCCCCGCTGATGCCGGCGAAGGGGGTGAGCGCCACCCGGGTCACTCACCCGATGGGGCCAGAGGCGGTCGAGCTGAAGCTGTCGCCGGGGGAAGGGGTGACGGTGACCTGGGTGCTGCGCTGGCCGACGGCGGACTTTCTCGAGCGCCGCACCCAGGCCGGCGCGGGGACGGGCGAGCTGAAGGTCGAAGCGGAGCACTGCGACGCGGCGCTGAAGCTGTGCGTGCCCAGGCGCGCGGCGCAGTACGTCGACGGCCAGCGGCAGGTCACCACCGAGCTGACCACCCTCGAGCTCAACCTCGAGCTGCCGGCCGAAGCCTTCACCCCGGCAGTGCCGGCGGGGTGGACGCGGGAGACCCGGCAGGTGGTCGAGGACTAGACGACAACCCAGAAGTTCGTGCCTGGCTGGATCGCCGATCCTTCCGCGGCGGCTGCGTTGCGCTCCTTGCCGGACGCGGCGCCTCGACGATCGATCCACGCCCGACTTCTGGGCTGTCGGACCAGCAACTACAGCGCGCGGCGCAGGGCAGCGAGCGCCGGCCGGACGTCGGCCACCCACTGCGCCCGGGTGCGGCCCCCGTCGGTCAGCCCGGCGTCGAGATCGTGGAGGCTGCCGAGCAGCGACGCCGCCTTCCTCAGCCTGGTCAGCAGGTGCTTCTCGCGCCGCGCCACCAGCCCGACCGCGGTGTGCGCCCGCTTGGTCTTCATCCGCAGCCGGTGGGCTTGCCGGGCCGGGATCCCCACGGGCAGCCGGTCGAGCCGCTTGCCCAGCCGGCGCAGCCGCCGGCGCAGCAGCTTCCGGGGCGAGGCGGTGAGCTCCCAGTGGGCGAGCTCGTGCTCGAGCAGCGGGCGGTCGTGCTCCCATTCGGCGATCGCCGCGCGCATCGCCGCGGTCGCTCGCGAGAGGTTTGGGCCGCGCCGCACTCCGCTGACGTGGAGATCCCGGACTGTTCCGAAGGCATCCTTCAGCCGGCCCGCCCTCGCCTTCACCACCGGCAGGTCGGCGGCGAAGGTGCTCAGGGTGTCGCCCAGCCGGCGGGCCGAAGCCCGCGCCTGGTGGACGCCCTCGATGGTGGCGTGGCGCTTGAGGGGCGCCAGTTGTTGCTCCAGCTCGTCCACCGCGGCGCGCAGGCCGCGCTGCGCGGCCTTCCCATTCATTTGGCGGTCATTCGCCGCATCACCGAGGGCGGCAGCAGCGCGTTCAGCCGCATCCCGGCCGGAGTCGGGCTGCCCGTCAGCCGCGCCACCGAGCCCTTCTTCAGCTCGAACGCGCCGCCGAGGGTCGCTTCTCCGGTGACCAGCCAGGCCAGCAGCGTCGAGAGGTACGGCTCGTGGCCGACCACCCCGAGCACTTCGCCGGACAGCAGCGCCAGCACCGCGGCGGAGGGAGAGATCGCCAGCAGCGGGCTCGACTCCAGCTTGCCGGTCAGCAGGGGCGCGAGCAGCTCGGCGGTTTGAACCGCCCGGACTTTCGGGCTGTGGATGATCCGGTCGAAGCGGACCTCGAGCAGCTCGAGGGCGCAGACGGTGCCCTTGAACCGCTTGATCCCCTTGGCGCTGAGCGGACGCGCGTCGTCGTCGTCCGGTCCATCCTCGGCAATCGCGTGGCGAATCAGGAACAGGTCCATGATTTCAAGGGTAACCGCGGGCCTCCGGGCCTGCCGTTCAGGTCCGCATCTTCACCCGGTGCTCCTGCGGCTCGCCAGCGGCCTCGCCCGTCGAGGCCTGCTTGAGCAGCCGCCACACCTCGTGGCCCAGCACGTCGAGCTCGGTGCTGGTGAAGCGCTCGCCGCCGAACCGCCCAATCGCCTCGGTCTGCGCCTTCAGCACCACCGCGTCCTGGGCGAAGATCCGCAAGCCAATCGGGGTCAAGAACGGCTTCACCAGCCAGGCCGGCAGCGGCAGCCGGAAGGTGACCACCGCGAACACCCGGGTCACGAAGTCGGAGACCGGAGTCATCAGCGAGGTGGTGAGCAGGTGGCTCTTCGGGCCCAGCCGGTACTCGACCTGGGCGATCGACGGCAGCAGGAAGCGGTCGAAGTGCTGCACCACTCCGCCGCCCGGAGCGAGCAGCCGGCCCGCAATCCCGCTCGGCCGCGGCTCGCCCAGGTACTCCGCCTCGGCGTGGGTCGCGAACCGCCGCACCACCACCTCGATCTCGTTCTTCTTCTCCGGCGTGCGGAACAGCCCGCCGTGCAGGAACGCGGTGTGGGGGACGTCGAGCGCGTTCTCGACCACCGCGTGCACCGTCGCGTCGACGAGGAACTCGTGGCGCACCGTCGAGTAGCCCGCCTCGTCGAGGTGGGGAAAGCGGTACGGCGCGCTGGCGGGGGCCGCGCCGGGCGTCGAGTAGACCCAGACGAACCCTTCCTGCTCGAGGGCCGGGTACGCCTCGGCCGCCTGCGACTTGAGCCCCACCGCGCCCCCCTCGACCAGCCCGGGCACCTTGCGGCACTGGCCCAAGGCGTCGAAGCACCACCCGTGGTAGCCGCACTCCAGCTGGCCGTCGACCACCTTCCCCATCGAGAGCGGGATGTTGCGGTGGGGGCAGCGGTCGAGCAGCGCGGCCGGCGCGCCATCCGCGGCCCGGAACAGCACCAGCGGGGTGCCCTGGAGGGTGATCGCCAGCGGCTGGCGCTTGAGCGCCTTCGACGCGCAGGCGACGAACCACGCGTCGGGAAGCTTCACCACCGAGGGAGGAGTGACCGGCGCCGCCACGCCTAGTCCTGGAGGTTGGTGAACCGGAGTTCCATCTCGGAGCGGACGAAGCGCTCGATCTCTTCGGCGGTCGAGAACTCCATCGCCTTGTCGAGCAGCTCGACCGCGTCGGTGCGGTTGACCCGGCGCACGATCCCCTTCACCGAGGAGATCTGCCCGGCGGTCATCGACAGCTCGTCGAAGCCGAGCGCCAGCAGCACCAGGGTGAAGGCCGGATCTCCGCCCATCTCGCCGCACATCGCGACCGGGATCTTGGCGGCCTTTGCCGCGGTGACGATCGATCGCAGCGAGCGCAGCACCGCCAGGTGGAGCGGCTTGTAGAGGTAGGCGACGTCGCGGTTCTGGCGGTCGATCGCCAGCGAGTACTGGATCAGGTCGTTGGTGCCGACCGAGAAGAAGTCCGCTTCCTGGGCGAGGCGATCGGCGATCAGCGCGGCCGAGGGCGTCTCGACCATGATCCCGATCGGCATCCGCTTGCCGACCGGGTGCCCTGACCGGCCCAGCTCGCTGCGGCAGTGCTCGAGCTCGCTGCGGGCCTCGCGCAGCTCGGACAGCCCGGAGATGAGCGGAAACATGATCCGCATGTTGCCGTGCGCCGACGCGCGCAGCAGCGCCCGCAGCTGGACCCGGAACATCTCGCGGTGCTGCAGGCAGTAGCGAATCGCCCGCAGCCCCATCGCCGGGTTGGTCTCTTTCTCGATCTTCTTCCCCGGCACCTTGTCCCCGCCCAGGTCGAGGGTGCGGATGGTGACCGGCCGGTTGCCCATCGCCAGCAGCACCTCGCGGTACGCCTGGTAGTGCTCTTCCTCGGTGGGCGGCAGCGGGCGATTGAGGAAGAGAAACTCGGTGCGGTACAGGCCGATGCCCTCGGCACCGTGGGCGAGCAGCGAGGGGATCTCTTCCGGGAACTCGATGTTCCCGTTGAGGTGCACCTCGACCCCGTCGAGGGTGACCGCCCGCAGCTCGGCGGTGCGCAGCGCGGTCGCCTCCACCGCCAGGTGCCGGCGCATCGTCTCGCGGAAGATCGACAGCTGCTGCTCGGTGGGGTTGACCAGCACCAGCCCCCGGGTGCCGTCGACCGCCACCACGTCGCCGGTGCGCACGTGCTCGCTGGCCCGCACCGCGCCGACCACCGCCGGCACTTCGCGGGCGCGGGCGACGATCGCGGTGTGTGAGGTCTGGCCGCCGAGGTCGGTGACGAAGGCGGCGATCCGCCCGGTCTTCACCAGCATCGCCGCGTCGGCGGGAGAGATCTCGTGGGCGATGATCACCGCGTCGGTCGGCACCTGCACTTCTTCGTCGACCGCCTGCCCGAGCAGGTTGCGCACCACCCGGTCGGCGACGAAGTCGACGTCGGCGCGCCGCTCGCGGAAGTACTCGTCTTCGAGGTTGTCGAACTGGTGCTTGAGCCGCTTGGCGACCCGCCGCACCGCCCACTCAGCGTTGATCGCCTCGTCCTTGATCAGCCGGGAGACCTCGACGAGGAACATCGGGTCGTGGAGCATCATCCGGTGCGCTTCGAGGATCAGCGCGTGATCCTGGCCCTGCGAGCGGTCGGACTCCGAGAACAGCCGCTCTTTCAGATCCTGCAGCTGGCGATCAGACAGGTCGACCGCGGTCTTGAACCGCAGCGCCTCGGAGTCGACCTCGTCCGCCTTCAGCTTCACCTTCGGGGTGCGGACCCGCTTCGAGTCGAGGACGAACGCATGCCCGACCGCCACCCCGGGGCTGGCGCCAATCCCCTGCAGCGAGACGGTCGCGCTCACTTACCGGGGCTCTCCGAAACGGTTGGCGATCAGCACTGCGATGTCCTTGAGGCAATCGGCCGCGCCCGGACCATTGCATTTCACCGTCACCTTCATTCCCTGCGCCGCGGCGAGCATCAGCACCCCCATGATGCTCTTGCCGTTCACCGACTCGCCCTCGCACGACAGCAGCACCTCGCACGGGAAGCGGTTGGCGATCTTCACCAACTGGGCGGCGGCGCGCGCGTGGAGGCCCAGCGCGTTGATGATCTCGAACTCTCCGCCGGCGCTGTCGGTGCTCAGGTCTGTCATGTGAAAAGGGATCCCATCCTAGAGCAACGCCCCGAGGGCGCCCGAAAACAGTGCCGCCGCGTAGAGCACCAGGTACGGGCTGACCCGGGTGCGGGCGACCAGCACCCAGGCCAGTCCTCCGAACAACAGGCACCCGCCGGCCAGCAGCGGAGCGCCCCCGCCGCCTTGCTGGGCCCCGTATTGGATTGCCAGCAGGGCCGCCAGCCCTCCGGCACAGCCGGCGGCCACCCGGCGCAGCCGCTCGCCCCACCACGGGATGTCGAGGGCGGCCAGCTTCTCCACCATCCCCTCGCCGTGGTTGAGGCCGAGGAAGAACAGGTACCCGCGGGCGGTGAGGTGGACCAGGTTGTAGAGGACGAGGAAGAGCAGCGCGCTCCAGCCGCCCAGCCAGGGGACGGTGGCGACGGCGACCGCTCCGGCCGCCGGCCGCAGCGAGAGCCAGAAGAAGCCGTCTCCCATCGCGGCGAGCGGGCCCATCAGGGCGGTCTTGAACGAGTTGACCTTCTCGGGCGCCTCTTCGCCATCGGCGATCCGCTGCTCGTGAAAGAGGATCCCCCCGATGATCGCCGCCGCGACGTAGGGGTGGGTGTTGAAGGCCGAGAGGTGCCGGCGGGCGGCCTCCTGCTGCTGGGCCGGCGCGGGGTAGAGCTCCTTCAGGGCGGGGTAGAGGGCGAACAGCATCCCCAGCGACTGCATCCCCTCGGCGTTGAAGCCGGCCTGGATGAAGAGCGAGCGGGTCAGCACCTGCCAGCGGGTCCAGCGCGAGAGCGCCCTCACGGCGCGCGGCTCCCGAGCATCGCCACCGCCGCCGCCACCGCGACCACCGCCGCCGCCGCCGCAATCGCGATCTTCACCGCGCTGCGGGTGCGGCTGCCGTGGACGGCCACCGCCGCCGCGACCGAGGCCATCGCCGGGTAGGCCCAGGCCAGCCCCCGCACCACCGACAGCGGGAGCGCCGACTCCAACGGCACCAGCACCAGGTAGCCGATCAGCGCCGCCGCGGCGGACAGCAGCCCGAAGCCGACCAGGTGGGGCCACATCGCGCGAAGGTTCTGGCGCACCGCCCGCTGCAGCTGCCCCGCATCGGTCGAGGCCTGGGCCCGGTTGTGGTAGCGCAGGGCGCGGCGGTCGATCGCCCGCTCGAGCAGCGCCCCCACCCGCCCCAGCGGAGCGCAGAGCAGAATTCCCAACGTCCACATCGCCGGCGTGCCCGGGCCCCCGGAGGCGTTGGCGATCGCGGCGGCGGCCGCGGCGGCGGTCACCGCCGGGAGCGTCTCGTGCTCCGGGCGCGATCCCCCCAGCGAGACCCCGCCCAGGTAGAAGAGCTCGAACACCAGGCCGACGAAGATCCCCGAGGGCAGATCCTCCAGCAGCAGCCCGGTGCCGGTGGCGGCCACCAGCGGGCGGCTGAACATCGCCTGGAGGAACGCGCTGCGCTCGAGGGCCAGCAGCCCTCCCCAGAGACCCGCCAGCAGCACGTGGGACCAGACGATCATCCGCGGCGCCTCTTACCAGCGTTCCTCCTCGCTAAGATCCCGCAGTTCCAATTCATTCGGCGCGAAACGGCGCCCCGCCCCGGCTCCATTCCTGCTTTCACGCATGGAAACGGGGTCGGGTTCGCGAGCCGCCACTCACTTCGGGGGGTTTGAAAGCATTCGTCCCGAGCGCTACAACCCAGCGTCTTTTTTATTCCGTTCCCCCCCGCAGTTTGGAGTGTCCATGCGAAACCAGTTTTCCCTGTGGTTGATCACCGCGTCGTTCGCGGTCCTCTTGAGTGCCTGCGGTGGCAGCACCCAGACCAAGTGCACCACCGCGGCCCAGTGCAAGCTCGGGCAGATTTGCAGCAACGGCGTCTGCCAGACCGGCGGTAGCGGTGGCGGCACTGGCGGCACTGGCGGCACTGGCGGCAGCGGTGGCAGCGGTGGCAGCGGTGGCGGCACCGCGGGTGGCGCAGGCGGCGGCACGGCGGGCGGCGCAGGCGGCGGCACGGCGGGTGGCGCAGGCGGCGGCACCGCGGGTGGCGCAGGC
>JAGSPQ010000276.1 GCA_018262385.1 Myxococcaceae bacterium
TGGCCGTGCAGCGTTGACCACATTGGGATGTGGTCGGGGCTGCACACCCAACGCCGGTCCTGCCTCGTGCCGCCAATGCCCGCCATCGCGGTGACGGAACGCTCGCGCGCCTTCGCCGGGGCGCCATCGGTCTTCGCCTCGCTGCTCCGACCTGCCCGCCCGCTCAGCCAGGCGCGGAGCTTCGTTCTCGGACGCGGTCACGGCCACGCTGCGAACGTCGGAAGCAGCTTCAAGACGCTCACCAGATCAGCGGCCAGCTCAAGCCAGCAACCGGATCAGCCGCGCGACCGCCTCCGCGTCCCGCCCGCCCCGCGCGACCACCTCCGGATGAACCGGCGCCTCGTACCGCACCCCCACCCCCGGCAGGCTGCGCAGCTTCCCCTTCGCGGCCAGCCGGTAGAGCCCCTTGATGTCGCGCCCGCGGCAGTCCTCGAGCGGAGCGTCGACGAAGACCTCGAGGAACCGCCCGGCCTGCTTCCGCGCGCGATCCCGATAGGCGCGCCGGTGCGCGGTCGCCGCCACCAGCACCACGTGCCCCTGCTTCGCGAGCAGGACGGCGAGGTTCGCCAGCGCCGCGTAGAATCCTGAGCGTGCCTTCGGGCCGTAGCCGAGCCCGACCGCGATCGCGTCCCGCAGCTCGTCGCTGTCGAGGAGGATCGGCCGCCGGCCGCGGCGCTCGAGCCGCCTGGAAACAGTTCGGGCCAGGGTGCTCTTTCCCGAGGCCGGCAGCCCGGTGAACCAGACGACTGCGCCCGCGCTCATCGGAAGCAGTCGTCCGCCCAGCTCAGCTGCAGGCTCCGGGCAGCGAGGACCCGCTCGACCAGGCCGAGCAGCCGGTCGCGACCCGCTTCACTCAGCCCCGGGTAGAACTTCGGGTTGGCGACCACCAGGCCGCGCCAGGCGAGGAACGGGGCGACCACCTCGAACAGCTCTTCGTCCTGCGAGGCGCCGACGTAGGTCTGCCAGAACAGGTGCCAGAGCGGGCCGAGCGAGCCCCACGCGGTCGGTTGATCGATGGCGAAGAAGATCCAGTTGATCGCGAGCGCGGCGACGTCATCGGCCGGATCGCCCGCGCAGCCGCGGCTGGCGTCGACCAGCGAGAGCTCGACCCCGTCGCCGAAGAGGATGTTGAACGGGTGAAAGTCGCCGTGGATCCGGGCGAGGCGGTGCTCGCGCTCGCGCAGCCGCCAGCGCCAATCCAGACACTGCCGCTCGATCTGGTGGAGCCGCTGGGCCGGTGCGGCGGGCGTGCCGGCGGGGTAGCCGTCGACGATGCCGAAGATCCCCTCGCCGCTGCCGAGCAGATCGCGGATCGATCGCCGGTAGATCTGCGGCTGCGCCCGCTTCTCGGCGTGCAGGGTGGCGAGGTAGTTGGCGAGCGCGGTGCAGCGGCGCAGGTCGAGCTCGGCCAGGCCGTCGGCGGCGATGCGCCGCAGATCCTCGGCGTACGGGCGCCCTTCGGCCCAGGTGGTGAGGACGTACGGCTCGCCCGCGCCCGCCACCGAGGCGAAGCGGCCGTCGAGGAGGAAGCCGACGTCGACCGCCCGCACGTGGCCGGGAATCGACCCGTAGGTGTCGTACGACAGCAGCAGCTCGTCGGCGCGATCCGCCCGGCGATCGTGGCCGAACTCGTTGGGGCTGGCGGTGTGGAGCACGAACGACTTCCGCTGGCCCTGCTCGTCCTCGGCGACCACCCGCACCGGCTGGCCGTAGCCGGCGACCTTCTCCGCCGTCGCGCTCTGGTTGGTGTCTGGCTTCAGCGGGTGCAGCTCCACCGCCCGCGCGGCGAGCTTCAGCCGCCTCAACAGCTCGGAGAGCGCTTCGAGCTGGTCGGGGGCACCCGTGGTCATCGCTTGCGCAGGCGTACAACCGCCGTGCCGGGGCCTTCCCTCCTGTACGCCCGCCCGCCGCTGCGCTGCACGGGTTGCGCCCCCGGGTGGACCGCGCGGAAATTGCACCCTGCTCTGGGGTATGAGGACACCCCTGATCCACCGGCCCATCGCCGCGTTCGCCGGCGATCCCAGAGAGTCCCGATGAACTTCGCTGCGCTGTTGCTTGCCTCCACCCTCGCCGCGAGCCCGGCGTTCCTGGCGAAGTTTCCGACTCTGAAGCTGCCGCTGGGGGTCGACGATCGGCTCAAGCCCGCCGCGGCGCTGGGCGCGCGCGACGCGATCCCCAACCTGCTCGAGCCGATCTCGCAGTCGCCTGCCTCGAACACGGACGGCCTGTCGGGCCTTCGCGCGCTGTGGATTCCGGCGGCCCAGGCACAGACCCGCGCCCTGCTCGGGGCGAGGGACGCGGGGTCCGAAACCCTCGCCTTCTCCGCGATCGGCAAAGTGGTGCGGGAGGACAGCCTGGTGCTGCTGGTGCGCGAAGCCAGAAGCAGCGACCTGACCGCGGAGACGAACGTGTACCTGCTGACCTTCACCCCGGCCGGGGCCTTTGTCGATGGCACGCGGTTGGCCGGCGCCGGCGTCGCGAACGAGGCGATGTCCTCCCGAATCGAAGCCAGGCTCCTCGCCGACGGCACTTTCAGCCGCAGCTCTCAGTTCGTCCTCGCGACCCACGACCTCGAGGGCGCGCCGGACGACATGACCATTCGCAGCGAGTCGAAGGGGCGAATCGGCGCCGGCGGCAAGGTCGACCCGGGCGAGCGCCACTACCTCGGCTGGTCGGGCGTGTTCGTCGACGCGGCCTCGAAAGAAGTGCTCCACATCTACGACGCGCAGGGCGTGGTCTCGGTCTTCTACCAGAGCGGCCCGGGCAAGCCGCCCCAGCGGCTGAAGGTCCAGGATCACGGCAAGAACGGCGCGCTGCTGGTGCACTTCGCCAAGTCGCCCAAAGGGCACGTGCTTTCCCTCGAGGAAGGGGGCGAGCAGCTCTACTGCGCCAACCCCGACGGCAAGCAGCAGACGTTCGTCCGCGGGTGGTGACCTTCCGGCGGCAGGCCCTCGCGCTCGTTGCTTTGGGGCTGCTCGCCGGGTGCGGGCGCACCGAGGTCTATCGCCGGCGGCTGCCGACGGCCTGCGAGATCCTGGGCGCCACCCGCCCCTGCCAGAGCGTCTGCGGCGCGGGCACCGAGCGGTGCGTCGATGGGATGTGGAGTGGGTGCGACGCCCCGGCGCCGCTCGATCCCCCGGCCAGCCTCGCCATCGACGGCACGGTGCGGGACTTCCGGGAGAGCCACCCCGACTTCGAAGACCGGATCGGCGACGACCGCGGCATCGTCGGGACGTTCCTCGGCAACGACGGCGCGCCGCTCTACCCGCACTCCGGGGAAACCGGGACCGTCACCAGCCCGGCCTCGTTCGCCCAGTGGTTCCACGACGCGCCGGGCACCAACCAGCCCACCGCCATCGCGCTGAGCTTCAAGCGCATCTCGCAGACCCCGCTGGTGTACTCGTTCACCGACAACGACTTCTTTCCCATCGACGGCCGGCTGTTCGGAAACGAGGGCCACCCCCACAACTTCCACTTCACCCTCGAGCTGCACACCGAGCTGGAGTACCGCGGCGGCGAGACGCTCTCGTTCCAGGGCGACGACGATCTGTGGGTCTTCGTCGGCGGCCGGCTGGCGATCGATCTCGGCGGCCCACACCCGACCCAGGCGGCCAGCATCTCGCTCGACACGCTCCGCCTCGTCCCCGGGCTCGTCTACCCGCTCGACGTCTTCTTCGCCGAGCGCCACACCTCCAGCTCGACGCTGCGGGTCGAGACCACCAACGCCCACTTCGTGCGCTGTCCCTGACCCAGAGGGGAGAAGGGGCGCAGGGCGAGCCGCTTCAAAGCTGCCGCAGCGCGCCGGGGCTCAGTCCTTCGGCACCTGCAGCACCGGCAGGTCCGCCTCTTCGACCAGCACGATCCGCAGCTGCTTCCCCTCGGGCTTGCCCAGCATCCGCAGCAGCCGGCCGTCGCGCACGAAGCTGCCCCGCTCGCGCTCCTTCCACCCGCCGCTGGGCAGCGTCTGCCGGTAGAAGTCGATCACCTCTTCTTCCTTCGCCCCGGTGGTGAACGACAGCGTCCGCGCGAACTCGACGTTGGACGCGAAGGTCGCCTTGCTGCCGGGGAAGGCGGGCGCCGGAAAGCCACCCGCCAGCCTTCCCTGCTGCCGGCCCTTCAAGTCCGCGGCGCCCATCACCAGGGTGGTCGTCCCGTCCGGCTCGGGGAAGACGTAGACCAGGTACGACCAGAGGCTGATCGTGTCGAGCGCGGTGACCCGCGGCAGCTTCAGCCCCTCGAGCCGCAGCGGCACCTCGGGCTGGTAGTAGCCCGCGTCGCGAAAGCGCTGCTGGTAGTGGTTGAGCAGCGCCACCGGCTTCCACCTGCTGCGGGCGACGAAGATCTTCATCGGCATCCCGTTCGCCTGGATCTTCTCGCCCACCTCGGCCCAGGACACCGCCTCGGGGACATCCCAGTCGAGCGCGAACGCCGAGCTCGCCACGCAGCACGCCAGCGCCGCCAGCTTCAGTTGCACCCGGCCTTCCCGAGAAAGCAGTTGTGCTGGGTGAAGGCCGGCACCAGCCCCAGCCCGGGGCCACCGGTCTGGTACTGGGTGTTGCCGCCCTCGTCGGCGAGGTTGGTGACGTAGTTGAACTCCATCCCCGCGTAGCTGAAGTAGTAGTCCATCGCGCTGGTCGGAGCCGAGCCGGCGTGCGCTTCGGCGAACGCCTTCCCCGCCGTCCCTCCGCCCACCCACATCGCCTGAACCGCGTTCTTGTAGGGGGTGTTGGTGCAGGGGTTCCCAATCCGGCAGCTGGCGCTCTGGTTGTCGCCCGGGGCGTCGCCCGCCAGCCCCCAGTCGTTGGTGAGGATCGACAGCCGCCCGCGACAGGTGCCACCGCTGCGGCCGCCCACCGCGCAGAAGAAGTACGGCGCCGCCACCCCGTGATCGGCCTGGAAGAACCCGCCCTCGGCCTTCTGCGCGAACGCGCTCGGGATCCGGATCGCGTCCAGCCGCGCCACCACCTGGCACGACAGCCCGCCCTCGTCGAAATAGATCGCCCGCGCGGTGCGGGTGGGAGCGAACCTGAGCGTCCGATCTGCCGCGCAGCTCGCCCGCAGGCTCGAGCCGCGCACCAGCGCCGCGCCGATGATCGGAGCGCCCGTCGCGCTGCTCAGCCCGTTGAAGTCCTGGTACCGGGTGGTCGTCTGCTGCTCGAGCCCGCCCGCCGACAGCGTCTGGTTCAGCGGGTTCAGGTTGTTCCCGGCGAGATCCTGGGTGCGCGGCCCGGTCGATTCCCACACCGCCCACGCGCCCGCCTCCTGCACCTTCAGCGACAGCCAGCCCACCTCCGCGAAGTGGATCCCGAACAGCAGCACGGTGACGAACACCAGCAGCCCCAGCGCGAGCTCGACCGTCGCCTGCCCGTGGCGCGCCGCCCGGCTCAATGCAGCCCCTTGAAGCCGCCGTTGACCACCAGCTTCTCGTAGGCGTCGCGCTGCCAGGCGTACTCCGGCTTGTAGAGCGAGCTCTTCACGTCGACCACGTCCTGCCAGGCCGCTGGCGGGGTGCCGGCCGGGCCGCGATCGATGTCGGTGGCGACCAGCGTCGCCCGCCAGAACGGGTTGAGCAGGTTCGGGTGCTCGAGCCAGTACGGCCGGGTGAGGTTCCCCTTGCGGTGGTAGTAGGTCATCCCCGCCGCGAGCGCGACCGCCTTGTCGACCAGCCGCCCGGCGTTCGCCCCGTGCAGCTCTTCGCCCCGGTTGTCGAAGCGGGTGCCGGGCCCGGCGCTGCGGAAGAAGAACGTGAAGTCGAGCTCCCAC
>JAGSPQ010000277.1 GCA_018262385.1 Myxococcaceae bacterium
TCGAACAGCGCCCGGTACCGGGCCTCGTTCTCGCGCGCCTGCTCCTCGGCCCGCCTGCGATCGGTGATGTCGCGGCTGACGCCCACCAGCGAAACCGGCCGGCCCTTCGCGTCGCGCACCAGCTTGCGGCTGTCGCTGAACCACCGGTACTCGCCGCTCTTCACCTTCCACCGGTACTCGGCGGCATCTGGGACGTCGTGACCCGCGGCCACCTCCCGCTGCTGCCGGCTCGAGCGCTCGCGATCCTCCGGGTGGATCCGTTGGGTGATCTCTTCCTCGGTGAAGTCGTTGAGCTCTTCGGCAGTGAACCCGGTCAGCGCGATCTGGCCGGGGCTCGCGAAGACGTACCGCCCTCCTCGCTCGCGCGCACCGCCTCCTCGACCCGCCGCTGCTCGGTCGTGTCCACCACCACCACCACCCCGCCGACCGTCCGCCCCTCGCCATCGCGAATCGGGGCCGCGACCTGGGTGATCGTCGCCAGCCCGCTGCCATCGCACTTCTCGATTTCGACCCGGCCGCTGCTCACGATCTCCCCGCTCTCGAGCGCCCGGGCCAGCGCCCACTCGCCCGGCGCCACCGGCTCACCGGTGTCCACCCAGCGGCCTCGCCACTGCGCGTAGTCCTTCAGCCGCGTCGACTTCGGCGGGCTTCCCCAGATGCGGTCGAGCGCGGCGTTGGTCTGGATCAGCTTGCCGTCCGCGTCGGCGATCGCGATCCCCGAGGGGAGCGCCTCGAGCACCGCCATCAGCCGGCGACGCTCGAGCTCGGCCTCCTCCAGCGCACCCCGCAGCACCTCGGCGGCCCGGGTCCGTTCAGTGACGTCGCGGGAAATCCCGAGCAGGCCGATGATCCGGCCTCTGTCGTCGCGGTACGCCGACTTAACGGAATGCCAGACCCGGCGCGTCCCGTCAGGAAGCGGCAGGTGCTCCTCGACCTCGATCGGACTGCCGCTCTCCATCACCCGGCGATCGTTCTCCATCAATCGCCGCGCCGCGTCCTTGTCGTCGAGGAACTCGAGGTCGGTCTTGCCGAGCACCTGTTCGGCCGGCCTGCCGACCGCCGCGAGCATCGCCGGGTTGGCGAACAGCACCCGGCCGCGCAGGTCCTTCGCGAAGATCCGGTCGGGCAACGAGTCGCTGATCGCGTGCAGCAGGGCGGTGCGCTCGGTGAGCGGGCGGACGCGCTCGGTGGTCTCGAGGAAGGCGTTCAGCGCCCCGACGACCCGCCCATCCTCTTCCTGGATCGGGGTGAAGGAGTAGGTGAACCAGGCCTCCTCTTCCTCGCCCTCGCGCCGCAGCACGAAGCGCTCGTCGTCGTGGTGGGTCGACTCGCCATGCTGGATCACCTGCTCGAGCTCGGGGCCCAGCCGATCCCACAGCTCGGGCCACACCTCCCGTGCCGGGCGGCCCAGCGCCCACGGGTGCCGGTCGGAGCCGAGCACCGCCGGATACCGCTCGTTGTAGATCAGCACCAACTCCGGGCCGGCCCAGACGGTCATCGGGAAGCGGGCGCCCAGGCACATCCTCACCGCCAGCCGAAGGCTCCGGGGCCAGTCGGCCGCCGGGCCCAGCGCGGTGGCGCTCCAGTCGATCGCCCGGCAGCGGGCGCGGATCTCACCCGGCCCCGCAAAGAGCGGATCCTGCGACGGGTTCTGCGGGCTGGTCCTCACCACGCACCTCGCGCGTCCCGCCCGGTCCACATCGCGCCGGCCGAGGCCGCTTCCAAGGCTTAGGTATTCGCCAGGCTCATCCGAGGCACGCGATGTTGAGGCGCCTGGCTTGATCTGGGTCAATTGGGCCGGTCCCCCCGGCTGCTAGCCACCGGCCCGGAATTCCAACCCCGGAGCCGCGATGAACGCCGAAATCGTCTTCAACGAGCACGATGAGAACCTGGTCACCGACAAGCCCCACTGCGGCGGCTGCGAGTTCGGCTCGGAAGTCACCGACAAGCCTCACTGCGGCGGATGTGAGTTCGGCTCGGAAGTCACCGACAAGCCCCACTGCAGCGACTGCCAGACGTAGTCGATCAGGTCCGGGCGAAGGGGCTCCGCGCGCTGCTGTTCACCAACGGCACCGTGATCACCGAGCGGATCGCCGCGCGCCTGGCCCAGAGCGGGGTCGCCCGGACAGCTCGCGCCCCGCCGCGCGTCGGCCGCCCCGGCAGTGCGCTGATTTCGGTCAGCCGGCTGCGCTTCAAGCGCAACACCCCGGAATGACAACATTAATTCCGGACCGCTCGACAATGAAGCATGACGATCAAGACCGGTGACCGCGGCGCCGCAGTTCGAACCCTCCAGGAGCAGCTTCGCAGCCGCGGCTTCAACCCCGGCGGCACCGACGGCGTCTTCGGCGCGCGCACCGCCGACGCGGTCCGTCAATTCCAGTCGGCCAATGGGCTCTCGGTCGATGCCCAGGTCGGCCGCGACACCCAGCGCGCGCTCACCGCCGCCCGCAACCGCGACTCGTTCGAGCCCGCCACCCGCACCAACCGGACTGACCGGACCGCCCCCACCCAGCGCCGGGGCGAGGCGCCGTACCGGGAGATGAAGCGGTTCGCCGAAGAGCGCGGCTTCACCGTCACCTCCACCACCGGCGGCCGCCACCTCGGGCGGGCGCACCGCGAAGGCCGGGCGGTCGACGTTCGCACCCGCGATCACACCACCGCCCAGGGCGACGCGCTGATCCGCCAGGCGCGCGCGGCCGGCTACACCGTGATCGACGAGCGCCGCGGCGGCAACGCGGCCTGGAGCGGGCCGCACATCCACATCCAGCGGTAGCTCACCTCACCGGCGGTGCAGATCCGGCTGCTTCCGGGTCGCCGAGCGCTCGAGGGCGTTCTCCGCCGTGATCAGCTTCGCCTTCAGCCGCGCCAGCTCGGCGGTCACCTTCTTCGTCTCGGCCTCCGCGGCCTGCTGGGCAGCGCGGGCCTCGGCGATCGGCGCTTCGGCGGCGCTGCGAATCGCCCGTTCCTTGTTGAGCGCGGTCTGGGCCTCCATCGCCTTGCGGTTGGCGGCGACCAGCTCCTCGCGAGATCGGCGCAGGGCCGCGGTGTCGGCGACCACGTCGTTGGCTTCCTTCCGCGCGGCCTCGGCGTCGGCGCGGGCGTGCGCCGCCTCGTTCTCGAACCGGCGCAGCTTCGCTTCGAGGCCGGCGACCGCGGCGATCGCCTCGAGCGTCCGCCGCTGCTCCTGCTCGAGCATCTCGGTCGAGGTGGCCCGCTCCAGCTTCAGCGCCGCCGCGTCCTCCGCGCGCTCCAGCTGCCGCGCGGCGGCCTCTTTCTCGACGGCGGTGCGCGAGGCGGCCAGCGCCGCTTCTCCCAGCACCACCTGCCCGAGCGCCGCGTCGAGCTTCGACTTCAGCTTCGCGGCGTCCGCCCGCAGCTGGTCGGCCTCGGCGAGCACCGCCTCGTACATCGTGCGGCCCTTCTGGATCGCCTCGTCCCGCTTCTTCACCAGGATCCGCAGGTACTCCGAGCGCTCGTCCGGCGAGCCCAGCCGCGGCGGGCGGGGATCCGGCCCGGAGGCGAACGGATCCTCGGTCGAGCGGAGAACCGCAGGGGAACCCGGCGCCGACGCCCGGCCGGGGGGAAGCGGCGGCGGCTGGTTGTTGCGCGCGTCGACCGAGGCGATCAGCTTCTCCATCGCCTCCGCCACCGCGGTGCTCATCGGCTCGAACGCGACCCCGATCCCTTCCGGCAGCTCGTGGACCACGTGCCCGGTGAGCTGAACCGACCTGGTGCCCGACTGGCGCAGCGTGATCTCGAGCGTCCCCCGGGCCGGAGCGCGGGCGCCGGTGAGCAACATCCCGCCCGTCGAGATGTTCTGCACCGTGTAGGAGGTGACGCCCCCGCGGCCCTGGACGTCCGCGGTCACCTCGCGGGCAGTCACTCGCCGGTGCTTGCGGCGGGTCCGGCCACCTTCCTTTTCGGGGTCCGACACTGGGCCCCAGCGTAGCGGGCCCGGTTCCACCCGGGAAGGATGCTGCCAGGTCAGGCACGCGCGCGACGCGTCCTGCTCCCCCGCCGCTATGCTCCACCCGTGACGCCAGCCGAAGCGCGCTGTCCCAACCATCCCCAGATGCCGGCGCTCGGCAACTGCCAGCGCTGCGGCACCTTCTTCTGCGCCGGCGATCGCCGCGACGTCGACGGGGTCGCCTACTGCGCGCCGTGCGGCAACCGCCCCGACGTCGACTGGATCGAGGCCTACCGCCAGTCGCTGCTCGGCCGGCGCGACGGGTGGGCCTGGCTGTTCGGCTTCTCCGCGATCGGCTACCTGATCTTCTCGGCCAACCTCGCCGCGAACGGCTCGGGCGCACTGAAGCTGTTGGCGATCCCCACCCTCGGCAGCGCGATCACCGGGGGCCTCTTCTTCTTCGGCAAGCCGGTCGCCCGGATCCTGCTCGTGGTCAGCACCCTCTTCTGGGGCTCGGTTCAGCTCTACCTGCTCGGCGCCTGGGGCCTGCTGCCCACCCTGTTCTCGCTCGCGTTCGTCGCCACCGCGCTCACCACCCCCCGCAACCGGCTCTTCTTCCGGCTCGAGGTCTCGCGCAGCCGCTTGAAGAAGGACTACCAGAAGCTGGCCGACAACCGGCTGGCGCGAAACGCCTTCGGGCTGGGGCTGCTCGCCCTGCTGCTGCCGGTGCTCGGGCCGCTGGCGATCATCGCCGGGGTGGTCGCGTTCAAGCGGGTCGACCCGAAGGCGCGCCCGCCGATCGGAAACGGCGGCTACGCGATCGCCGGAATCGCCCTCGGCGTGCTCAGCCTCGGGGTGGGCGCGCTCTGGCTCACCCTCGGCATCCGCGGCCAGCTCTGACCCGATGCTCACCCTCGTCCTCACCCGCACCGACGTCGCCCGCAACACCGAGGCGCTCACCCTGCTGGGCGAGCTGCGCCAGGCGCTGATCCAGGGCGAAGCCGCGCTGCAGCGCAACGCCGAGGCGGTGACGGTCGACACCGGCGCGCGCTCGATGCTCCACCTCCACGAGCGCCCGAGCGGAAAGCTGCTGGCGGTGATGGACGCCACTCAGCTGCTGCGGGTGCGCGCCCAGCTGGTCGCCGCGCTGGCGGTCGAGGCGCTCGCGTCGCCGGAGGCCAGGCGGGTTGCGCTGCTCGGAGGCGGCCCGCTGGCGAGCGGCATGCTCAAGGCGCTGCGGCTGGTGCGCTCGCTGCGCGAAGTCTGGCTGGTGATGGAAGACCCGGCGCAGCTGCTGCTGCAGGCCACCTGGCTGCAGACCACGCTCAAGACGCCGGTGCGCCCGGTCGACGCTCCGGCCGACGCGGTCGCCAACGCCGACGTGGTGGTGCTGGCGGGAGGAATCGCGCTGCCCGAGGTCGCGCTCTGGCCGTCGGTGCATCTGTCGGTGCCGGACGCGCGCGCTTTCCCCCAGGCCCCGCTCACTGCCGGGGTGCTGGCGAAGGCCTGGCGGGTGGGCGACAGCGAGGCTCCGTTCTGGGGCCAGCCGATCCAGGCCCCGCTGAGCGCCGTGCTGGCCGGCTCCGCCCAGCGGCCGCCCGGAGTGAACACCCTCTTCCTCGGCTCCGGCCCGCCGTGGCTGGATCTGGTGGCCGCCTGGCACGTCTACCAGGGCGCGCTGGCGGACGAAGCGCTCACCCGAATCGACTTCGAGGCATGACAAGATGCCGGGCCTCATGCGCGCCCTCCTCGCCATCGCCCTGCTGAGCTGTGCCTGTCTGAAACGGGTCGAGCCCCCGACCATCCTCCCCACCTCGGTGCAGTTGCTGCACGAGGCGCTGGAGAAAGAGACCGCCAAGCTCGGCGAGGTGCGCCCGGATCTCGAGTTCGACACCAAGGAACAGCCCCGCGAGGCGCACGTGGTCGCGACCGGCGAGACCGGCCTGCTCGAGAGCAACGGCGGCCGGGTGCGGTTGTTCGGCGACGCGAAGGCGACCACCGGCGTCTCGTTCGACAACGTGGT
>JAGSPQ010001040.1 GCA_018262385.1 Myxococcaceae bacterium
GTGATCGTGGAGGCCGGAGGGAGGAGGGTTGTCATGGTCGCAGGTGCTGCTGAGCAACTCCCGGGCCGCGGCGATTCGCCGCAATGCCGGGCGGCGTGGCGGAAGCGGTGTGGCGGAACTGCTCGACCGTGCGCAGGACGGCCTCACTTCCCTCAGGAAGCGGCGCGAAACCGGTGATCGTCGTGCTGACGGGTGGGGAGCATCACCGGATCAGGAACGCAGGCGACCGACATCGGGGCGAGGGCGAGCAGCTCGTGGGACAGCGACCACTGCTGCCCGACCGGCCCACTGTGCGGGTGGGTGCCGAGCACGAAGACGTCGGCGTGCTCCACCGTGGCCATTCGCAGCAGCTGGCTGCCGACCTGGGCGCCGCTCGCCTGCAGGCGGACCTGGCGCGTCACGTTCGGGGGCAGGCCCCCGAGCACCGCCTGCGCTTCCACCCACAGCTGCTCGGAGAGCGCGTGGCCCCCGACCCGGCCGGACCTCGCGACGAAGGCGCGGCGCTCGCTCTCGTCCTTCGGGGACCAGAGGTAGGAGGCGACCAGCTCGATCGCCCCGTAGGCGGCGAGCCCGGCGATCCACTCGCAGGCCGCCTCGGGCTTCCAGGTGCGGTCAACGGCGAGCATCACCCGGAGCGGAGCGGTGCCCGAGGCCCAGGCCTCGAACGGCTTCGAGTCCCGGATGATCAGCACCGGCACGCTCAAGCGGTCGGCGAACCGGTCGAGCGGGCCCACGATCAGCGGCGCGAGCGTCTGCTGCGAATCGCCCACCACCAGCAGTGCCGGCCCCTTGGCGGAGCAGAACCGTTCAACGGCACGATCCAGCGGGCCGCAGATCACCGCGGTGTTCACCACGATCCCGTCCCGGGCCAGCGCGGCTGCCTCGCGGACCAGGGCGGGGCTGAGGGTCAAGTCGCTGGGGGGGCCGCTGGAGCCGAGCGGGAGGAACGGCACCACCTCCACCAGCCACAGCGGCTCGCGGTGGGTGCGGGCGAGCCTGGCGGCGACCTTCACCGCGGCGAGCGACGAATCAGAGAAGTGGATGGCGCAGACGATGGTCACCCGGTCAGGCAGAGCAGCCCGCGTGCCAACCGGGTGTGATAACCCCCTCGCATGCCGACGCTGAACGAAGCCCCGGGTCCCCAGCTGCCGCGCACGCTCGAAGTCGACATCGGCGCCGGCGCGATCAAGGCCAAGGTGCTCGATGCGCGAGGCAAGTCGCTCACCGCGCGCGGGCGGCTCGACGCCCCGAAGGCCGCCACTCCGCGCCAGGTGATCGCGATCATCAAGCTGCTCGCCACCGAGCTGGGCGACTTCGAGCGCGTCGCGGTCGCGTTTCCCGGGGTCACCCGCGACGGAGTGATCCACACCGCCCCCACGCTCGGGCCGGGCTGGGCCTGGTTTCCATTGGCGAGCAAGCTCTCGCGCAGCCTCGGGCGCCCGGTGCGCGTCGCCCACGAGGTCGACGTCCAGTGCCTGGGCTGCGTTCAGGGCCGCGGGATCGAGCTGGTCATCACCCTCGACGCCGGCGTCGGCTCGGTGCTCTTCGTCGAGGGGCACCGGGTCCACCTCGAGCTGGGCCAGCATCTGTTCCGCAAGGGAAAGACCTACGCGCAGGAGCTGGGGACCCGCGGGATGGAGAAGCACGGCAAGCGCCGTTGGAACAAGCGCCTGGCGGCGGCGATCACCGAGCTGTCCAAGACCTTCGGCTACGATCAGCTGATCCTGGGGGGAGCCAACACCCTCCACATCGACCTCGAGCTGCCTGAGAGCGTGTCGACCGTTCGCACCCAGCACGCCAGGCTCGGCGGAATCGGGCTGTGGAAAGAGCCCGGGCGTTCACCGGTCAAGCGGCCGCCGATCCGAAGGAGCCTGCCCCGAGCGCCCCCGCTGCCGCCGGCGCCACCGCTGCCGCCGGCGCGGGTGTCTGCGCCGAGGCCAGCAGCTGCCCCGCGGTGAGAATCACCGGGAAGAAAATCAGGCCGTGCGGCGAGAGGTGACCAGCAGCGCGTCGCGCTCCGCGGTGGCGTGAATGGGTCCGATGTCCAGCACCGTGTCCCGGCTGGTGTAGGTGACGCCGCCGTAGAGCAGGCCGAGGCCGCCGAGGATGAGCAGAATCAGGCCGGCGATCTTCATCGCGTCACCCCCTTCGAGCCACCCAGGCTCAGCTCGGGCCGCAGCGCGAGGTACGCCTGGGTCGAGCGCACCGTGACGGCGTCGAGCAGCTGCGCCAGCTGCGGAACGGACAACTTCGAGAGATCCAGCGAGCAGACGGTTTCCATGCACCCAGGTTGAGCAGCCCCCGTGCCAGCCCGTTCCCTCGGGAGCAGCGGGCCGACGCCGGGGCAATTTGCCTCGTTCGCCCACCCGCCGCTCACCTGCGGGCTGGACGGAGATCCGGTCTAGCTGGGCGGGGCGGAAGACTTCAGCAGCGCTGCCCGCTGGAGGTGGACCTTGACCCGGGCGACGAGGTCCGCCCCCTCGAACGGCTTGCGGATGAAGTCGTCGCCGCCGACCGAGAGGCCCTTCACCCGCTCGTCGAGCGAGCAGGCGGCCGAGAGGAAGATCACCGGGATCCGGCGCACCTCGGGGTTGGCCTTGATCTTCGCGCACAGCTCGAACCCGTCCATCCCCGGCATCCGCACGTCGAGGATGATCAGGTCGGGGCGGATCTGCTCGAGCATCTCGAGCGCTTCGAGGCCCGACTCGGCTTCGATCACCTGGTGGCCATCGGCCTTCAGCACCGTGTCGACCAGCATCCGGCCGACCCGGGTGTCGTCGACGATCAGCACCGTCGCGACCTGGCGGACCTTGTCGGCGCTGGACACCGTGGTGGCGGCGATCGTCCGGTCGGCCGGCTCGACCGGCTGGGGGGGGAGGA
>JAGSPQ010000278.1 GCA_018262385.1 Myxococcaceae bacterium
GAGGATCTTCAGCAGCCGCTGCGCGTCGTAGACGAACAGCCCGCCGCTGGTGACCACCGCCACCCGCTGGCCGTCGGCGCTGACCGTCAGCTGCACCTCCGCGGGCGGAGCGGCCGGCAGCTGCGCGACTCCGAGCACGGTGCGCTCGCTGTCGAGCGAGACCAGCCGGCCCGAGGCGTCGATCGTCACCACCCCGAAGGCGGTGCCGACCAGGCCGACCGGGGTGACCTCGCCGATCCGCTCGGGCTTCCCTTCGCCCAGCCGCCACAGCTCGGGCGGGGTGTTGGTCTCGGCCCGGCGGGCGAACCAGAGCGCGCCCCGGTGGTCGAACGAGGCGCGGGTGATGCCGGTGATCTCGTACAGCCGGGCCGGCCCCTGATCCACGCAGCGCGCCAGCCGGGTGCCCGAGTACGCCACCGCCTCGGTGCCGTAGACCGCGAACCCGGTGCGGTCTTTGGGCAGCGCGGTGAGCAGACAGTGGTTCAGATTGCCGAAGTTCGGATCGGTGGTGGCCGACGCCGCCAGGTAGGGCAGCGTCGAGGTCACCACGTAGACCACCACCCCGAGCACCACCGCCAGCGCCAGAGAGAGCAGGAAGGTGAGCAGGGGTCGCTCGAGACGCTGCTTCGCTTCCCGGCTGAGGACGGCCACGTGGCCTGAAGACTTACTTCTTCTTCAGCTTGCGCGGGCGCTTCTCGAGCCTGGTGAAGACGCCCTTGAGGCCTTCGGGCACCTCGTTGAAGCGCACTCCGATCTGGCTGAACACCGACGCCTGCGGGTTGCCGGGAATCGCCCAGGCCACCCAGCCGCGGAAGGCGACCTCCTGGTCGTCGAGCAGGAAGTAGCCGTCGACCTGCGAGCCGGGCAGGAACACCTGCGGCAGCTCGGCCGAGAAGCCTCCCCGCGAGACGTCGGCGGTGAGGGCGGGGAGCCTGCGGCCCAGCGAGAGCGGCAGACGGAGGCTGCGTCGGAGCGTCGTTCGGCGAGTCGTCATGGTCCGAAGACGGTGACACAGGCCTGTCGCACGGCAATTTTTCTGCTCGCCGCACTCCGCCCACCCGCGCGGCCAGCACCACCCGGTTGGCCACCCATCCGTCCGCAACGACTTCTCTTTCTCAGTAGGGGGCGCAGGCGCTCGGAGTGCACATCGCGCAGCACCGCGCGCTCAATCCTGCTAACTGACGACAGCCATGAGTCCACTCGTGACCTCGTTGATGTTGGCGGTCGGTGTCGGGTTCTTCAGCTACACGATGTTGTGGCGGATGCGGGCGCTGTTCAGTCTGAAGCCCGACGCCAGCCGCTTCACCCGGATCCCCGAGCGGATCGCGGCGGTGATCAAGTTCGGCCTCGGCCAGAAGCGAATGGTCGACCCGGAGGAGTTCACCCCCGGCCTGATGCACGTCTTCATCTTCGCGGCGTTCATGATCGTCCAGCTGCGGACGCTGATGATGTTCGTGATGGGTTACTCGGAAGGAGCGATCGCCGTCCTCGGCAACCTCCAGCACTCGTTCTGGGTCGAGAACGCGGCGCTGGCAATGGCCTACTCCGCCTACCTGGTGCTGAAGGACGTGGCGGCCGGCGCGGCGGTGATCGGCGTCGGCTACTTCATGTTCCTGCGGCTGAAGGTGAAGCCCGATCGGCTCACCCGTTCGTGGGAGGCGATGCTGATCCTCGGCTTCATCGGCGGGCTGATGGTGACCGAGTTCGTCTTCGGCGCGATGCACCTGCGCGAGCAGGGCCTGAGCTGGTCGAAGGCCGAGCCGGTGACCAGCACGGTCGCGATGGCGCTGCAGTCAGTTCCCGACGGAGCGCTGCACTGGCTCGGAGTGGGCAGCTTCTGGATCCACCTGGGAATCGTGCTCACGTTCCTCAACTTCCTCCCGTACGGGAAGCACTTCCACGTCATCGTCGGGTTGCCGAACGTCTTCTTGAAGGCGCTGCCGAAGGAGAAGGGGCAGCTGATCTCCAGCAGCGCCCGGCTGTCGACCCCGAACCTCGAGAAGGAAGAGTTCGGGATGAAGTCCTTCAAGGAGCTGACCTGGAAGCAGGGGCTGGACCTCAACACCTGCACCGAGTGCGGCCGCTGCCAGACCCACTGCCCGACCTACATCACCGGCAAGCCGCTGACCCACAAGGGCGTCAACCAGACGCTCAAGCACTTCATGTGGGATCACCAGCACGAGCTGGCGGCGAAGGCGCCGGTGGCCGCGACCGCGCCCGGTGGCGAGCCGCCCGCCGCTGCGCCGGCCGCGGTGCCCGAGCTGCCGAACCTGGTGCCGGGGATTCTCTCGGCAGACACCGTCTGGGCCTGCACCTCGTGCGGCTGGTGCGAGCAGGCCTGCCCGGTGTTCATCGAGAACGTCCCCCGGCTGATCGACATGCGCCGCTACCTGGTCCAGGTCGAGGCGGCCTTCCCGCCCGAGCTGCAGCGGGTGTTCGAGGGGATGGAGCGCCAGGGCAACCCCTGGGGCCTGGGCCAGGACCAGCGCGACGAGTGGGAAGGCGAGCTGAAGCTGCCGCGCTGGGGCGACGGCGGCGGGCCGTACGAGTACCTGTTCTTCGTCGGCTGCGCCGGCAGCTACGACGAGCGGATGAAGAAGGTCAGCCGCTCGGTGGTGAAGATCCTCAACGAGGCGGGGATCAAGTTCGCCACCCTGGGCAAGGAAGAGTCGTGCACCGGCGACTCGGCCCGGCGCGCGGGCAACGAGTACCTCTACCAGACGATGGCGAAGGGCAACGTCGAGAAGCTCAACGCGGCGGGAGTGAAGGCGGTCATCACCCAGTGCCCGCACTGCTTCAACACCATCAAGAACGAGTACCCGGACTTCGGCGGGAACTACAAAGTCATCTCTCACACCGAGCTGATCAACGACATCATCAAGGACAAGCGGATCAAGCTGTCGAAGGTGATGAAAGAGAAGATCACCTACCACGACCCCTGCTACCTCGGCCGGCACAACGGGATCTACGACGCGCCCCGCGAGGCGCTGGCGGCGATTCCCGGGCTGGAGGTGGTCGAGATGCAGCGCAGCAAGCGCGAGTCGTTCTGCTGCGGCGCCGGCGGGGCGCGGATGTGGATGGAAGAGCACCTGGGCACCCGCATCAACCACAACCGGGTGAACGAGGCGGCGCTGACGCTCAAGCACCACGTCGACCCGGCGGTGCCCTTCCCCAACGCGTCCGACAAGGTGAAGCCCGGAATGGTGGGCGACTACAAGGGCCCGGCGGAAGGCACCGTCGCGGTCGCGTGCCCGTTCTGCCACACGATGGTTCGCGACGGGATCGCCGACACCGGGCGGGAAGAGACGATGAAGGTACGCGACGTGGCCGAGCTGGTGGCCGAGGCGATGGAGAGCAAGGCCTGATGTTGAAGAGCGGGGACGTCGCTCCTGACTTCGCTGCCGTCGACTGCCAGGGGCGGCCGGTGAAGCTGTCGGACCTGAGGGGGAAGAAGGTGGTGCTGTTCTTCTTCCCCAAGGCGTTCACTCCAATCTGCACGATCGAGATCCGGAACTTCCGCGATCACCAGGCCGCGATCGAGGCGAGGAACGCGACGCTGATCGGCGTCTCGCTCGACAAGCCCGCGCGGCAGTGCGAGTTCGCGAAGTCCGAGCAGATCGACTTCGCGCTGATCGGCGACGAGTCGCGGGCGATCAGCGAGAGCTACGGCGTGGTCTGGCCGCTGGTGCGGAGGGATCGCCGGGCGACGTTCCTGATCGACGAGCAGGGGCGGATCGAAGCGGTGATCAACGACGAGGTGAAGGTGTACCGGCACCTCGACGACGTGCTCGCGAAGCTCGGCGTTCCTGCCAGCTGATCAGATCAGCTTTGCGTCGAGCACGATCTCGGCGTTGAGCACTCTCGAGACCGGGCAGTTCTTCTTCGCCTGCTCCGCGAGCTCCTTGAACTTCTTTTCGTCGAGGCCCGGTACCTTGCCGGTCAGCTCCAGCTTCACCTGGACGATCGACCAGCTCACATCCGGCGACTCGGCCTTCAGGGTCGCCTTCACCTCCAGCGACTCGGGCTTGTGCCCGGCGTTGGTGAGCGCAAAAGACAGCGCCATCGCGAAGCAGCCGGCGTGGGCGGCGGCGATCAGCTCTTCGGGGTTGGTCCCTGCCTTGCCGGTCTCGTCGCCGAACCGCGCGTGGGTCGAGTAGGGGCGATCGGTCAGCGCCCCGCTGAAGGTGGAGAGCTTGCCGAGCCCCTCGGATCCGCTGCCGCTCCACTGCGCCGACGCCCTTCGGAGGATGGTCTTCATACCCACGAAGTAGCGGAAGCCGGGGCCGCTTGCCACAGGAGTTCGCCGGGACCCGCCTGGGCTAGACCGACTTCTTGAACTTCACGAAGTAGTTCTTCACCGCCAGGTCGAGCAGCTCGGGGGTGAGCTTCGGCTGCTGGTTGCGGTAGTGGGCGATGTCGACCACCTGCTCGAGCAGGTCGCGCGGCTGGCAGGCGGCGAACGGGCGGCGGGTGGGGGTGTAGTGGGTGTCGATCAGCCACTGCACCGCTTCGGAGTCGTACGGCACCGCCCGCTTGCCGCACATCAGGTCCCAGATCTGGTGGAACTGGTCCTCGTCGGGCGGCTGCACCTCGAGCTTGTAGCGAACCCGCCGCAGGAACGCGTCGTCGACGAGGTCGGCGGGGTTCAAGTTGGTCGAGAACGCGGTGAAGCAGTCGAACGGCACCTGCAGCTTCTTGCCGGTGTGCAGGGTGAGGTAGTCGACGTCGTTCTCGAGCGGGACGATCCACCGGTTGAGCAGATCGGTCGGGCTCACCTTCTGCCGGCCGAAGTCGTCGATCAGCAGCATCCCGTTGGTCGCTTTGAGCTGAAACGGCGCCTCGTAGTACTTCACGTCGGGCGAGTAGATGAGGTCGAGCGTCTCGAGGGTGAGCTCTCCGCCGACGACCACCAGCGGCCGCGAGCACCGGACCCAGCGGTTGTCGTGGGCGTGGCTCTTCTCGTCGTCCGGCTGCTCCTGGTGGAGGATCGGGTCGAACACGCGGATGATGAAGTCATCCACCAGCAGCGCGTGGGGCACGTAGATGTCGCCCTCGTAGCACTTGATCAGCTTCTGGCAGATGGCGGTCTTGCCGTTGCCGGGCGCGCCGTAGAAGAAGATCGCGCGGCCGGAGTTCATCGCCGGCCCGAGGCTGTCGAAGACGTAGTCGGTGATGATCAGCCCGCCGAACTTGTCCTCCATCTTCGAGCGGGTGATCCGGCTGCCGCGCAGCGACTGGGCCTTCACCGCCTCGAACCAGTCCTCGAGCCGCACCGGCGCCGGCCCGTTGTACCGGTTGCGATCGTTGATCTGCCGCAGCATGTCGGTGGCGAAGGTGGTGAGGGTGAACACCATCGCGGACTTGCCGACGCCCATCCCTCCGCCCTTGAGGTCGACGTACTTCTGCTTGCGCAGCCCGTCGATGATGTCGTCGATGATCACGCTCGGCAGGCAGATCCGCTGGGCGATCTCCGAGCCGCGCATCTCACCCGAAGCAAACAGCGCCTTGAGCACCAGCTCTTCGATCATCGTCTGGGTCAGCCCGGTCTCGGCGAGGTTGCGGGGCTGGGGCGGGAAGAACCGGGGCGGCGCCCGGCGCTCGACCTGGGGCGGGCCGGTCTGCTTTCGCTGCGTCGAGGCGCGGGTCGACTCGAACCCGTCGTCGTTGGGCGGCGAGCGGTTGGGAGGCGTCGGCGCCGAGTGCGGCACCGCCATCTCGCGCGAGTTCTCTCTCGGGTCGCG
>JAGSPQ010000279.1 GCA_018262385.1 Myxococcaceae bacterium
CGCGGCGCCGAGCTCGACCAGCCGACCGGCAGCACCACCTTGTCGCCGATCTTCTCGAGCTTGGCGCCCAGCAGCTCGTCGTCCGACCGGGCCTTCTCGCCCTTGCAGGGGATGCAGGTGCGCGCCGACAGATCCGACAGCGGCACGTCGAGCATCACCAGCCCCGCGCCTTCCCTCAGCGCCTGCTCGGCGAGGCTGCCGTACAGCTCGCGGGGCCACGGGCGCACCGAGAGGGCCGCGTTGGCCGCCTCGCGCGCGCTGGCGAGGGTGTCGTCGTCGACCGTCGCCAGCACCACCTCGTCCGACCGGCTCGACTGCTCGGCGTAGGCCCGCATCCGCCAGTCGAAGGTCACCAGCTCCAGCCGCTCGAGCCACTGGCGCAGCACCTCGTGCCAGGCGGGCGGCTCGTCGGGCAGCGTGCGTGGCAGCCGGAACGCCACCGCCGCCCCGAGCACCGAGCCGATCGCCAGCGCCCAGAAGAACGAGACCCCGAACCTGCGGGCGAAGCGTCGTCCGGCCGATTGGAAGGAAGGAGCCACGAAGTACCTGGACTATGCTGCCCTACCCATGACGATTCGGAAGCTTCTGTTTTCGGCCGGCCTCTGCACGCTCGCTTTTTCCGCTTGTGACCTGATCAACAAGACCACCGCGCAGGTGACCGCGAAGAAGGTGATCGTCGGGACGGTGCTCCACACGCCCCCGATCGAGGTGCGGCCCGAGGCGGTCGCCGGGCTGGACGCCAGCTTCCCCGCCTTCGACGGCGGCTTCCCCACCGACAGCGGGTTCACCTTCGATGCCGGCTTCCTCGGCGACGGCGGCGGGCTGTCGATCACCGTCCCCGAGCAGACGGTGGTGTTCGCCTTCTTCGGCACCCGCAACGGCGAAGGGCTGAGCCAGGAGGCCCCGACCGCGGTGACCGGCGCGACGATGTCGATCCAGCTCAAGGGCGCGACCGCGCTGCCACTCAAAGAGCAGACGGCCGGAACCTTTCAGCTCTCCTCGGCGGAGGAGCCGAAGCTCACCTACCAGGAGAACGGCGACTACCTCTTCACCGCCAGCGCCGACGGGCAGACCTTCGTCGGGGTAGTGGAGAAGGTCCCCGCGCAGGAGCGGATCGCCGCCTTCCGGCCCAACGGGCAGAGCCACGTCGACCTCGCGGCCAACAGCGAGTTCACCTTCGCCCGCCCCGATCCGCCCAATGGGCAGGAACGGAGCATCGCCTTCGTCGCGGTGGTGCCGATCAGCCGCGAGGGGAAGCAGGGCGAGCCGACCTACACCAACACCCCGAAGACGCCGCTCGAGTACCTGAAGCTGGCGGTCGCGCCGTCGGTCTGGAAGACGACCACCGTCACCATCCCGGGCTCGGCGTTTCCGGACAAGGACAAGAACTACCTGATCCTGCTCCAGTCGGCGAAGTTGGGCCGCACCGACACCGACAACCTGTTCATCGGCTCGGCGATGATCGCCGGCACCGCCGACGTCGGGATCGTGAAGACCCACTGACTGCCGCGGCGGCTAGGAGTTGACCAGCTCGATCTCGACCCGCTGCTCGAGCTTCAGCCGCAGGAAGTAGCCGGCCACCCGCTCGGCCTCGTCGCGCGAGAGGACGTTGCGGAAGGTGTCGACGTCCCCGATCTCGACCTCCATCACCGGCCCGCGCTCGACCAGCCGGATCAGCTGGGGCGCGCCGTCGGTGCGGGGGAGGAAGAACGGCACCACGCTCTTGATCGGAATCACCGGGTGCGGGCCCCGCATCAGCGCCGTCACCTGCTCCACCGTGGGGCGCACGAGGCCGGCGGCGACCCCTTCCTCGGCGTAGAGGGTCGGGGTGGGCAGCGAGGCCTGGTCGGTCGAGTCGTCGAACAGGTAGCCGTACCGGCTGGGCAGCTTCTCCAGCAGCACCCACGCCAGCAGCACCGCCTCGTCCGGCTGGAGCCGGGCGACGTGCAGGATCCGGCTCTCGGGCCCGAGCGAGCGGATCATCAGCCTCAGCTTCGGCCTCACGTGCTGCAGGGTGCGCAGGACCCGCCCGCGCAGCTCGTCCCGGATCTGGGCGAACGCCAGGCCGACCGCCGCCTCGACCGCCCGGCTGCGCTCTTCCAGTTGCTGCCTGGCCGCCTCGAGCCGCCCGGCGGTCTGGAGCAGGTAGTCGTCGAGGCCGCTGCCGGGCTTCGCCAGCGCGAGCGCTTCGGCCACCGTGGGGGTGCGGCTCAGATCGCGCGCCGCGCGCACCGCGCCGACCAGGAACTCGCCTTGCTGATCCAGCTGCCGGCGCTCGTCGGCCAGCTTGCGCACGAGGCTGGAGTACTCGAGCCGCAGCTCGCTCCACGCGTCGTAGGCGCCCTCGATGGTCTCTATTCGCCGCACCCGGGCCAGCGCCTGCTCGGCCGCGGCGCCCGGATCGAACGCCCCCAGCGCGGCGGCCGGCGCGGGGTCGACCGGGGTGTCGTGCCGCAGGATTTTCGCGCGAGGCTTCTTTTTCGCCACCGGCGGCCGGGTCTTCGGTTTCCTGGGCGGCGTCTTCTTTCCGGCGGCGCCCTTGCGGGACTTCAACGCGAGTACCCCTGGTCGATCACGTCGCTGACATAGCCGTTGGTCACCACCACCGCGAACTTCCGCTGCTCGCGCAGGTAGAACCAGGTCTCGGTCTCGTTGCCGCCCACTCCGGAGAACTCGCGCTCGGGAGGCGGTCCCCACGACAGCAGCACCGCCGGCTTGTCCATCCCGAGCACCACGTTCTTCGCCCAGATCGCGTCCTGAATCGGCTTCGGGTAGCCGGCCAGCCGCTCTTCCACCCGCAGGCCCTTGACGTACTGCTCGCGGGCGGCGTCGTCTTCCCAGGCGAGGAACTCGTCCAGCTGCCGCTGGGTCATGAACTGCCGGTACTGCCCCAGCAGCAGCTGCGACTGGGGGCTGAGCAAGGCCTCACGCTCGGCGCGCTGGTTGGCGCACGCCGAGGCAAAAAGCCACACCGTGACGACGAGGGCTCGCTTCAAGCCGGCCGGTTCACGATCGGCGCCGAAGCGCTCGGCTGAACGCCGCCATTGCCGCGGACCTTCTGCTCGACCCGCTTGAACTGAGACTGCAGCTGGCCGCGAATCTCGGCCCCGGTGCGGGGCGCGAAGATCATCCCCAGCCCGACGCCGACCAGCACGCCGGCCCCGAAGATCGCCAGCGCCGGCATCACCTGCTCGGCGGTGGTGTGCTTTCTCTCGAGCCCCAGCGACTCGAGCACGTCGTCGCGGTCGAAGCTCGAGAGGGTATTTTTCAGGTTCTTGAACATGGCTACTCCTGGGCAGGCGGTTGAACGGTGCTGCTGCTGCTGACGGGGTTGTTGATCTTCCGCGCGCGGTCGAGGACGCCGTCGATCGCACTCTCGGCGAAGGCGAGCAGCTCGTCGCGCACCAGCGGGACTGCCGCGACCTTGACTCCGAGCCGGAACAGCCGCGCGGTGGTGGCGGTGAACAGGCCGCCTCCGAGCAGGTAGCCGACGCCGAGCGCGGCGGCGACCATCCCATAGGGGTTCCGCTCGACCCGGCCGTGGAGGTCGACCGCTTCCATCAGCCCCTGGCCCGAGGCCTTCGCCTCGTCGAAGAACTGGTGAGCGGCCTCGCCCGCCTTGTTCACGTGCTGGGCGACCTCTTCGACTGGGTGCTTTCCATCCTGGCCGGTGGGGTTCATTTGCGGCTCGCCAGCTTTCCGATCAGGTAGCCGACGCCCAACGCGGCCAGCAGCGTGGTGCCCGGGTTCTCGCGGATGAAGCCCTTGACGCGCTGGTTGACGAGGCTCAGCTGCTCCTTCGCCTCTTCGATCCGCGGAGCAAACCGCTCCTCGAGCTCTCGGACCGCGTCTCCCAGATAGGGGGCCTCGGCCTGGCCTGGCGGCTGCTGCTGCGGATCGGTTTCTTCGACGCTCATGATCGGTCCCTCGTCCCTAGAAAAATGCCCACTGCCACCGCCCCCAATACGAAGCCCCAGGGGTTCCTGGCCACCCAGGTCTTCCAGTTCAGCTTCTCCTTCAGCTCGTGCGCGCCGCGCTTGAGCTCGAGGACGTTCTCCCGCAGATCCGCCCGCAACGCGTCGGCCGACTCGGCGAGCCGGCGGCGGCTCTCGTCGACCTCCTTGCGAAGCTCGGTCACGCTCTGCGCGCTGCGGTCGGGCTTGGCCAGCTCGTTCATGGTCGGCGCTGCCTCCTCACTGCCGTTCGGTGCTCAACGCAATCGCGGTCGACTCGATCTCCGCCCGGGTGTCGTTCATCACCTGGCGCGACTTCAGTTTCCTTACTGCGAGGAGGATGCCAAGCCCGCCCACCCCGAGGTTGAACGCCCCCACGAGCAGGAACGCCAGATCGGCCCCCATGTAGCGGTTCAGGAACAGGGCGGCGGCGACGCAGAGCAGCAGGTAGCCGATCAGCACCAGCGGCACGAAGGCCGCCAGCTTGCCGACGTCGATCCCGATCGCCCGGACGTCCTCCTTCAGCTCGACCTGCGCCAGCTTGAGGTGCCGGGCGATCAAGTCCGACAGCGCATCAACCAGCTCACGAAAGTGATCGGCGAGCTGCATCGGCGCGAACCTTAGCCGATCCGGAGCTGGCTCAAGTGCGCTCATGCGGTGCCGCCTATGCGAAGGCGATGCCAAGCGCGGCGAAAAAGCATAAGACCCGCGCCATGCTGACCTCTCTGCTGATTGTCTCGTTGTTGTCCGCCGCCAAGCCGACCGCCGCCTTCCAGCCGAAGAACCGCCCGTACGACGCCCTCACCTACCGGATCGAGTTCCGGCTGAAGGACGCGGACACCTTCGAGAACAAGCTGACGATGACGCTCAAGCCGAAGAAGGCGCTGAGCGAGGTGGAGCTCGACTCGCGCGGCCTCGAGATCAGCGCGGCGAAGATCAACGGCGAGGCGGCCACCTTCAAGGCGGTCGACGAGCCGACGCTGCGCACCGGCACCCTGACCCTCAAGCCGGCCAAGCCGCTGGCGGCCAACGCCGAGGCGACGATCGAGATCTCCTACACCGGCAAGGTCAACCGCACCGCCCACGAGGGGATGTTCACCGTCTCCAACAACGACGACGCCGACGCCCCGCCCTACTACTTCACCCAGTTCGAGCCGACCTACGCGCGCGCGTTCTTCCCCTGCAACGACACTCCGGAAGACAAGGCGACGACCGAGATCTTCGCGATCGTCGACAGCAAGTACACCGTGCTGTCCAACGGCCGCAAAGAGAAGGACGAGACCTTCACCGAGGGCGGCCAGAACCTGCGCCGGGTCTCGTGGAAGCAGGATCAGCCGCACTCGCCCTACCTGGTCGCGCTCGCGGTCGGGCAGTTCGAGTCGCAGTTGGTGGGCGGCGACGTCACCACCGCCACGATCTGGAGCCTGCCCGGGAAGGCCGACCGCACCTTCGAGGCGATCAACTCGACCCGCAGCGCGCTCAACTTCCAGTCGTCCTTCCTCGGGGTGAAGTACCCGTGGGCGAAGTACGACCAGGTCGCGGTGCCCCGCTTCTTCTGGAGCGGGATGGAGAACACCTCGCTGGTCTTCAACCGCGAGTCGAAGTTCATCCTCGACCACAAGAACGACATGGTCAGCCGGGCGCGGATCACCTCGCTGATCTGCCACGAGCTCGCCCACCAGTGGTTCGGCAACTACGTGACGCTCAAGTGGTGGGACGACACCTGGCTCAACGAAGGGTTCGCCACCTACCTGGGGAGCCTCG
>JAGSPQ010000280.1 GCA_018262385.1 Myxococcaceae bacterium
CGGCCGGCCCCCGAGCCCGAGCGGGTCAAGCGGATCAAGAACATCGCTCCGGTGCTGGTGCGGCGGCGGGAAGACGGGACCCCCGCGCTGCCGATTCAGGCCCAGGTGGTCTCGGCCCGGGGTGACGAGCCGGTGGACTTCGGCGACCTGACGGCGAGCGACTCCGCAGTCGAGCTGAGCGCCCCTTATCCGTTGCCCGAGCCCGGCGCCGTGCCGGCCCCGGCCCCCCAGAAGAAAGGAGTCACCATGACGCGCGCAGAGCTGATGGACATCTTCCTCGAGGCGACCGGGCAGGCCGAGGTGTCGCTGGCCCCGAAGTGGGAAGGCGGGGTGGTGCAGATGGTGCCGAAGGACGGCCAGGCCAAGGAGTTCCCGATCGACTCGCTGTTCCACAAGGTGGTGATGGTGCGGGATCGGCTGCGGACGCTGGAGCAGAAGCTCAACGCCCACCCGAAGCTGACCGACGCCGAGAAGGTCGAGATGCAGCAGTACGTCACCCGCTGCTACGGCTCGCTGACCACCTTCAACGTGCTGTTCCGGGAGAAGGCGGATCAGTTCACCGGGCAGAAGGGCGACGAGTAGGCGCGCGGGCTCGGATCCCTCGACCGCGCTCGCACCACCGACCCGGTGGATCGTGGGTCTTCCTGCCGGGTGCCGAGGGGGACGTCGTGCCGGGCCTCGGCGCCGGCTCTTAAGCGCCCCGGCAGGGAACTGCTGGCGGGTGCTCTCGCCTGTGGGCGCTACCGCCGAGGTAGCCCGGGCTCGGATCCCTCGACCGCGCTCGCACCACCGACCCGGTGGAGCGTCGCTCTTCCTGTCGGCGCCGCGCACCGGCTGCTGCCGAGGCAGTCCGGGCCTGGTGCCCTCGACCGCGGTCGATCACCAACCCGGTGGGCCGAGGCGTTTTCTGGCGGAACCCGAGGCGGAGTGCTGGACCCCCGCTGGGCGGGGGTAGGGCACTCCACCTCCGCTTTGAGCTTCCGCAACCAAGAGCAGTGGCCCGCCAGGTCGGTGGTAGGGCCGCGGTGGAGCAATCTGAGCCTCGGATGCCGGGGCGCCTGAGTTCAACAGGTCGACAGCACCCGCCGGCCGGTTCATGCGCGAGCCGATTCTGAGGTGCGACCCCGGTTGGGGTCCACTCCGGCGCCGGCCCAACGCAAACGAGAGCAGCGGTTCAGCAAGTCGGTGGTCGGGCCGCGGGGGAGCAGTCTGAGCCCGCACTACCCGGCAGCTCGACCCGTTCGCTGGCGAGTGCCCCCGCCTGTTCTTCCCTGCCGACGTGCGGCGCGCGGGCTACCCGGCCTTCCTCAGCTGCCCGTCGCGCTCCATCGCCTCGACCAACCGGGCGCGGCCGCGGTTGAGGGCGCTCTTCACCGTCCCCTCGGGCAGCCGCAGCAGCTGGGCGATCTCGGGGTAGCTGAAGCCGCGCAGCTCTCTCAGGGTGAGCACGTTCTGGTGCTGCTCGGAGAGCTGGCCGAGCGCCGACATGAACATCTGGTGCCGCTCGTCGCCCAGCAGGTGCTCCTCGGGGCTGTCTTCGGGTTGGGTCTCGCTCTGCAGCTTCGAGCGGCGCTTGCGGGCGCGCAGGCAGTTGATGCTCGAGTTGACCAGGATCCGGTGGAGCCAGGTGCTGCAGGCGGCCTTCCCGTCGAAGCGGACTTTCTGCGAGTAGAGGCGGATGAAGACCTCCTGCACCACGTCCTCGGCCTCGTCGGCGTCCTGGAGGATCCGGCGGGCGATCGCCAGGGCTCGCCTCCGGTATTGCCGGTACAGCTCACCGATGGGGGGCAAAGCGGCGGTCGCGTCCATCCCCCATTGAACGGGCGGCCCGCGCTTTTCGATCTACTCGTCCTGATTGCCGGTAAGTCCCCAGTCTTTCAAGCGCTTGAAGAGGGTGGACCTCGCGACCCCCAGTTCCTTGGCCACCCGCTCCCGGTTGTCTTTGAAGCGCTGGAGGTAGAGCTCGACGATCCGCCGCTCGACCGACTCGAGCATCTGGGCGAGGGTGGTGCCGGGGGCGAACTCGGGGATCGGGACGTCGCGATTCTCCCGCGGCTGGACGTCGAAGCTGAGGTCGGTCGAGTCGATCATCGCGCCCTTGCGCAGCAGCAGCGCGCGGTGGACGACGTTGCGCAGCTCGCGGATGTTGCCCGGCCAGGTGTGGCCCTCGAGCTTCTGCATCGCGGCGGGCGTCAGCCGCACCGGCTGCCCCTTGGGCGAGAACTGCTTGAGGAAGTGATCCGCCAGGTTCGACAGATCCGACATCCGGCTGCGCAGCGGCGGCAGGTGGAGGGGGATCACGCACAGCCGGTAGTAGAGGTCTTCGCGGAAGGCACCCTGGCGCGCGGCGCCGAGCAGGTCGCGGTTGGTGGCGGCGACGATCCGGACGTCGACGTTGATCGGCTTGCTCGCGCCGACCCGCTTGATCTCGCCCGACTCGAGCGCCCGCAGCATCTTCGCCTGCAGATCCAGCGGCAGCTCGCCGATCTCATCGAGGAACAGGGTGCCGCCGTCGGCCTCTTCGAACGCCCCCTTGCGGGCGTTGGCGGCGCCGGTGAAGGCGCCTTTCTCGTGGCCGAACAGCTCGCTCTCGATCAGCTCCTTGCTGATCGCCGCGCAGTTGACCGGGATGAAGGCCTGCTCGTGGCGGGCCGAGCGGTTGTGGACCGCGCGGGCGACCAGTTCTTTGCCGGTGCCGGACTCGCCGAAGATCGCCACCGCGGCGGTGGAGGGCGCCACCCGCTCGATCAGCTCGGCCAGCTGGCGCACCGACGGATCGTTGCCGATGATCCCCTGGTAGACGCCGCTGCGCACGTCGCCGCCCTGCGGCTCGAGCACCAGCTCGCTCTCGCCGATGCGCAGCATGGTGAACAGCGGCACCTCGACTTCGTAGATCCGCGCGTTGCCCAGCCAGGTGCCGTTGGTCGACTGGCGATCCGAGAGCAGGAAGCCGGCCTCGTGCCGAGTCACCTTGAGGTGACGGCCCGAGATGAACTTGTCGTTCAGCACCAGGTCGTTTCCTGCATCCTTGCCGACGGTGAAAGTCTCGGCCTGCAGCTTGTGTACTTTCTCCTGGTGGCCCTGCCGCACGCGGACCTGCGCCGGCATCACCCGCAGCTCGATCTTCGGCGCGAGCTCGGTGTGGTTGGCGCCGACCTCGGTGGCGTCGCGCTCGACCTGCGGGCGGGCCCGGAAGACGGCGCGCCACTGCCCGAGGGCGATGTCCGCTCCGTCCGGCAGCACCAGCCTGGTCTGGCGTTCGCCCGAGACGACGGTGCCTTTGCCCGACAGATCCTCGAGGGTGCACTGCTCGCCCTCGAGGATGAGCGCCACGTGCTGACGCGAGACCTCCGGATCGGGGATCACCACGTCGCAGTTCTCGCCCCGGCCCAGGATGGTGCGCGCCCCATCGACGCTGAACCGCAGGACCTCTTCCCCCCGACGAAAAAACACGAGCTCGGCCATGGGGCGGGGCCTACCACGACCCCTGTGGGCCTACCAACGCCCACCCGAAAGAGTCCGGAAGGCCGATATGGGCAACCGCAGGAGGATCGGACACTTGCGGCAGCGATGCGCGATTCCGGACAGGCGGTCGTGGAAACCGCGATCACCCTTCCGTTGACGGTCTTCCTGGTGCTGGGGACCATTCAGCTGTTCATGATGTTGCAGGGCCGGCTGATGGCGGAGCACGCCGCGTTCAAGGCGGTGCGGGCCGGAGTGGTGAAGCACGGCGACTGTGACGCGATGACCCACGCCGCGATCGCCGCGCTGCTGCCGAGCTTCACGTCCTACCTCGGCCGCGGCACGCCGGGCGCGACGCCGGAAGACAAGCTGGCCAACGCGTTCAAGGCGCGGACGGCGGGGATGCCGAACCAGAACCAGTTCGACCCGGCGCTCGACAACGGGCACAACCGATCGATCGTCTGGATCTACCGCGAGCGGCCGACCACCGCGTCGGTGACCGCGCTGTCCGAGCACGACTTCGATGATCCCAACCCGCGCGCCAACGGAGAGATCGGCTACCGGCTCGAGGTGCGGCTGGTCTACTGGTTCCCGCTGCGGATCCCGTTCGCCAACTGGGTGATGTCGACGATGTTCCGCGCGGCGTTCGGCCTGGGCGACCGGGTCGGGCTGATCGACCCGACGATGCCGGTGACGACCGCGAAGTGGCAGGCGATCCCCGGGATGACGCTCGGGCCGCTGGCCGGCGAGTTCACCACCCGCTTCAACGCCCGGCAGTGGAGCTTTCCGATCACCACCTCGTACGCGATGCGAATGATGACTCCGCCCCGCACCCGGTATTTCCAGACCCAGAACTGTCCTCCCGCCCCATGAGCTCCAGCCCGTCAAAAGCGCGCGCCCGGCGCGGGCAGAACCTGGTGCTCTTCGCGCTGACGATGCTGCTGATGGTGCTGTTCGTGACGATGACGCTGGGGATCGCCTCCCGGGTGCGGGAGAACCACGAGCTGCAGACGCTGGCCGACGTGGCGGCGTACTCGAACGCGGTGGTCAACGCGCGCGCGTACAACGACATCGCGATCATCAACCGGCTGCAGGTCAGCTACTGGGTCGCGGTCGCCGCCGACGAGAGCCTGATCAGCTGGACGGCGTACGCCCGGGCGCTGATGAACGCGGCCGATCGCGAGCTGCTGCGGATGTCGAGCACCGCCGGCGACGGCTGTGCGGCGAACAACAACGAGGCGTCGAACGCGCGCAGCAAGCTCAACTCGCTGCGGCCGACGATCATCAACCCCTCCTGGGTGACCGACGACATCGCGGCGGGGCAGGAGGCGAAGGCGATTCAGGGGATGATCGCCGGGCTGCGGGGCGAGACCCGCGACGATCCCGACGGGATGCTGCGGCGGGTGCGCGAGGAGCGCGAGCAGCAGACGCTGGCGCAGCAGATCGTCAACAACGCGGGGCTGATCCCCGGGACGGTGAGCGTGATCAGCGGGCCGACGCCGACCTCGGACCTGGGGCCGCAGGGGGTCAGCCGCCGGGAAGTCGGCTGCAAGGACATCGTGGCGGCCGATCCCGAGGGGCCGTTTCGGGGCACCGGCAGCGGCAGCGGGCTGTGCGGCCGATCGGAGTGGAACCTGAACCTGCTCCACGCCGCGCTCGGCACCCGCGAGCACGCCTTCACCCGGTTCCGGGGCGAGATTCCCTCGTCGGTGCAGGGGATCTTCACCGCGGTCAACGCCGCCGTGCCGGAGGCGACGCTGGTGCCGACCGGGCCGGTGGGCAGCGGCTACTTCGGCGCCGCGCTGGATCACGGGGCGGCGCCGGACACCACGATCGCCTTCGCCGACGACGACGGCTCGCTCACCGTCACTGTCGGCGACTCGGCCGGCGGCTGCTCGAGAAACGGCACCGTCGGCGCGCGGTCCTGGGTCCGCTCGACCCACATCGGCGACGGCTCGGACCAGCACGAGTTCCTCCCGGGCGCGGTGGGACTTCCCGATGTCCCCGACGTGAACCACACGATGGGCAGCTGCGGCGGTTCGTGCCCGAGCGTCTGGGTGCGCGCGGTGATGTTCCTGCCCAGCAACCGGGGCGAGAGCGACGCCTACGGGCAGCCGAAGAACTACGCCGCGCTCGAGCGCAACTACGCCCACCCGGCGATGAAGCGGCCGTGGGAGCTCGACTTCACGTTCTTCTTCCGCAGTGCCGGGCCCGGCACCCGCTTCGACAACCGGGGCGAAGAGCTGCACGGG